>JBQCCH010000349.1:0-8726 GCA_051962375.1 Tepidisphaeraceae bacterium | reverse complement strand
GATCGGCGAATACAAGGGGGCGGAAGAGCCCTACACGCGCTCGGGCCCGAGCAAGGAACTGCAGGGGGAATTGAACAAGCTGGTGGATTCGTTCTACCAGCAGATCACCGACGGCATCGCGGTGAACCGCAACCTGAAATCGGAAGACGTGCGGCACGCGATCGACGACGCGATCATCCCCGCGAAGCAGGCGAAGGCGGCCGGCTGGGTGGATCACCTGGTGGATGCCGACGGGCTGCGCGCGTTGATGAAGCAGGAGCTGGGGCGCGAAGTGAACTTCGTGCACGACTACGGGCAGGACGAGCGCAAGGCGGTGGACGTATCGAACCCGTTCGCGCTGTTTGCGTTGCTCAACCGCCGCCCGGTGGAAAGCACGCGGCCGAAGGTGGCGATCGTGTACGCGGAAGGCACGATCGTTGACGGTGACGGGGGCAGCAGCCTGCTGGGCGGGCACAGCGTGGGATCGGAAACCATCCGTCGGGCGATGCGCATGGCGGATCGGGATGAGACGGTGAAAGCGGTCGTCATCCGGATCGATTCGCCCGGCGGCAGCGCGCTGGCGAGCGAGGCGATGTGGCAGGCGGTGCGTCACGTGGAGCACGACAAGCCGATCATCATCAGCGTGGGCTCGATGGCGGCCAGCGGCGGGTATTACCTGGCGTCATCGGGCGACTGGGTGGTGGCCGACCCGACGGCGATCGTGGGATCGATCGGCGTGGTGGGCGGCAAGTTTGTCATGAACGGGCTGTACGACAAGCTGGGCATCAGCACCAAGACCTTCAGCCGCGGCCAGAACGCCGACCTGTTCAGCTCGACCGCGAGCTTCGACGATCGGCAAAAACGCATGGTCACGAACTGGATGAAAAACACGTATGACCAGTTCACCGAGCGCGTCACGAGCACGCGCGGGACCAAGATCAAGAACATCGACGCGGTGGCGCGCGGCCGAATCTTCACGGCGCAGGACGCGCTGGGGCTGGGGATGGTCGACCAGATCGGCGGCTTGAACGCCGCCATCGCGGTGGCGGCGCAGAAAGGGAAATTGAAGGCGGACGATTACGACGTGAGCGTGTTCCCCCCGCCGACGACGTTTGCCGACATCATCAGCGCCCGCGGCGGGCAGGCGAGCGCGCCGATCCTGCCGAAGGTGGAACTCAGCCCGGACTCGATCCTGCGGACGCTGCCGGGCGATGTGCGGGCGTCGCTCAGCGCGCAGTTTGACCTGATGCAGGTGCTGCAGGCGCGGCCGGTGGCGCTGATGTCGCCGTACATCCTGACCGTGCGATAGAACCCGTTTGAGATCGGGCTTTTGAACCAAAAGAGCGCGGGAGACGCTGGGGACGGCGTCTCCCGCGATCTTTTGTTGGGAAAAATTATTGGAAGCTTAAAACAATTTCCGACAATTCAGGTGGCCGCAATGTCGGATCGGACGGCGACTTAGCGTTTGCGGAGGCGCGGCGGCGTCGATTCTGAGAGCTGGTTTAGCTCATCATTGCTTCATATTGGGTAAGATATACTCCTAGTGCGGATCGAGGCGGCAACTGTCGTATTTGTCCCTAGGCATCCGCGAGAACGGCACAGAGGAGCGAGACATGACTGCTGCCCGTTTGATCTTGGAAAGCCTGCTCGCCTGGGGGATCGTGGCGATGGGCGTGGGGTTGGTGTTTGGTCGATTCTGCTCATTGGGATCGGCAAAAGAAGTGCCGGTGCAACCGACGCCGCACCGCAACCGGATGGCCCGGTATTTCGCGGAGCAGGAACGGGAACATAGCTGGTAGGCTGGCGCCCCATTGCGCGGCGGGCGCGGGCATTTTTTGGGCCGCATTTGCGGGATATCGGCGGTATAACGGGGTGAGGATGGGTCGCGCGATGGGCGGACGCGGGCGACGATGATCGACGTGGCGCGACCACGGTCGCGCAGTACGCGGAGCGTGAGCGCGGTGCGAGGGGATCGTCCGGGGTGAACGGTGGGGAGTTTTTGCGTGAGATAAGTCGCTTGGCGGGCTGGGCAAGGGCCGTGCGGCCGGTGCGCGCTTTTTTTCGTCGCAACCGATGGCCCGGCCGGGCGATGCGGGCCGAACCGCAAAACAAAATGGCAGGAACGGCCGCGGGGTGAATTCGGCGACTTACGGCAATGACCCGTGCCGATGCGAGGGAAGATCGCCGATGCGGGGCAAAAGTGAATGGGTCGGCAATGACACCCCCGCCCCCTCCGTGTATGCTGCTTGGCCCTATGAAAGCTGAAGAACGGCACGCACTGAAACAGAACGATCTGGCCTCGGGCGCTTCGGGCATGGCTGAGCTGTGGCGCAAGCACGGGAACAAGGTGCTGATCGTGCTGGCGGTAGCATTCCTGGTGCTGGCGGCGGTTCGGTACAAACGGGCGCAAGCCGCGCAACAAGCGGCCCAATCGCAGGCGGCCCTGGTCAGCGCGTGGAACGGGGTGCAGCAGGTCAAATCGCTGCAACTGAATGCCCTGTTGGGGAAAATGGATGTGAGCAAGCAGGTGGAGCAGCTGGAATCGGATGTGAATCAGTCGGTCCAGCTGGTGATCGACAATTCCGACGCATCCACCGACGCGACGCGACTGGCCAGTGCGTGGCTGGCGCGGGGCGAGTTGTTCTGGGACCTGTCGCAATTGCCCGCCGCATCGGCCGCGACCCAGCCGAGCAGCACGCAACCGGCGCTGGCGACCAAGACGCCGGCTCAATACATGGACCTGGCGAACAACGCCTACCAGCAGGTCGTCAACAGCTACCCCGGCCAGCACGTGCCGGTGACGATCGCACGGTTCGGGCTGGCGGCGATCGCGGAAAATAAAGGGGATTTCGCGACGGCGCGGACGCAGTACAAGGCGCTGATCGAAGACACGAACCTGACGGCCGCGAATAAATCCCTCGCGGAGATGCGGCTGGCGAAGCTGGATGAGTTGGAAAAGCCGATGCTGCTGCTCCCCGCGACGCAGCCGGCCACGAAACCCGCGATGCCGCTGAGCACTCTGCCGCCGCTCGACCTGCACATGGGCCCGCAGGTCCCGACGGCGACAACGAAGCCGGCCACGACGCAGCCGTAACGGGCAGCCGTAAGGAATCGCGTCGCGTGCGCCGACAGGCCCGATGAAATTCGGGCGTGGACGAACGATGTCGGACGAAACCGAAGAACTTCCGCTGGACACCGAAGAATCGGCCGCCGCCGAGGACGGGGACCTGCGCGAGTTTCAATGGAAGCTGGGAAAAAATCTGACCCGGCGGCTCGATCAATACCTGGTCGACCGGATCGGCTACCTGTCGCGCAACGAAATCCAGCGGCTCATCAGCGACGGGTTCGTGAAGGTCAACGGCAAGACGACCAAAAACAGCTATCGCCCGCGGGAGCACGACATCGTGGATGTCTCCGCCCCGCCGAAGATGAGCGAGCAGATCGTTCCGGAAGATATCCCGCTCGATGTGCTCTACGAAGACGACTGGATGATGGCCCTGAACAAGCAGGCGAATTTGTGCGTCCACCCGGCGCGCGGGCAATGGACGGGCACGCTGGTGAACGGGCTGGCGCACTACGGCAGCAAGTGGAGCCAGATTAACGGCAACTGGCGGCCGGGCATTCTGCATCGGCTGGATAAAAATACGACCGGGGTCATCCTCATCGCCAAGGTGGATGAAGCGCACTGGCGGCTGGCGCGGCAATTTGAGAATCGGACGATCCAGAAAACGTACATGGCCCTGACGCACGGGATTCCGCCGCTGCAGGCGGACGTGATCGACATGCCGATCGGGCAGGATCGGTATGTGCGGGAAAAACAGGCGGTGCGAAAAATCGAATCCGGCGGGCGATCGGCGGTGACCATGTACCAGGTGCTGGAAACCTTCGAGACGCCGCCCGGGCAGACGCATTTTCAATTTCAGGCGTCGACCTTCGCGAACGACCGGCACTACAAGACGCCGGGCGGGAGATTCAGCCTGGTCAAGCTTTCGCCCAAGACCGGGCGGACACACCAGTTACGCGTCCATTTGTCGCACATCGGCGTGCCGATCGTCGGGGACACCATGTACGGCGGACAGCAGATCGTGACAGGCGGAGAAAACGCGTTCACTTTTGCACGCCAAGCCCTGCACGCAGCGGAAATTACGTTCACGCACCCGGTGACCCTGGAGCCGCTGACGATTGCCGCCCCGCTGCCGGCGGACATTCAGCGATTGATGGCAATCATTCGCCAAGCTTCGGTTGGCATTTCGGCGGCTCATTCGTCTACAATGTAGTCTCACTGAAAAAGGTAGGTTTCTGATGACGTTGCCCTTCCCGACTTTTCCATTGGCCCTGGGCATGCCCGGGCCGTTTGAGCTGATCCTCCTGATGGGCCTGGGCCTGCTGTTTTTCGGCAAGCGCCTCCCCGAGGTCGGTCGCAGCATCGGCCAGACCGTCGTGCAATTCAAGAAAGGCTTGAACGAGATGGAGAACGACATTCGCAATGTCAATCCCACCCCGTCCAGCACGACGCCGCAGATTGAAGCGCATTCGACGCTCGATCCGTCGCAGTTCAAGTTCGATCCGCACACCGGCAAGCCGATCGAACGCCCGACCTCGGTCTCCTAACGCTCGGCAAGGCGGTGAGTCATGCGCCGTTCGACGCTCCTGGTGTTGACGATCCTCGCGTGTGCGCCCCTGGCTCATGCCGACTTCAACGCGGGCACCGCGCTGGTGAAGCGGCTGCCTGAAGTGAAGTTCGACCAATCGAGCCTCGGCGATGCGATCGATTTTTTCCGAACGGCGACGGATGGCAACTTCGTCGTCGATTGGAAAAGTCTGGAGCAGGTGGGCATCGGCAAGGAAGCGGTGGTGACCCTGCAATTGCGGAACATCCCGACCGGCGTCGCTCTGAAAAAGACGCTGGATTCGGCCGCTCCGAATCTGCTGACGTTTTATGTTGATCAGAATGTGGTCACGATCACCACGCAGGCCGTGGCCGATGAGCGTGTCGTGACGCGGTCGTATGCGGTGCAGGACCTGATCAGCGACGTGCCCGATTTTGTCGGCCCGGACTTCGACCTCACGCAAACCCGTGGCGGCGGCAGCCGAACGGGAGGGCAATCGGGCGGAAATTCCGGCTCCTCCGGCGGAAGCCTTTTCAGCAATTCTTCCGATACCCAAAAAAGCGACGAAACCCTCACCCGCGCGCAACGCGCCCAGAAACTGATCGACCTGATCCAAACCACGATCCGTCCTGAAATCTGGACTATCAACGGCGGCAAGTCCACGATCAAGTACTACAACGGCTACCTGATCGTCACCGCTCCCATCTCCGTGCAGAAACGCATCGGCTAAGGCTGGCGCGATCGATCGTCACCGGCCGCCAGCCGTGCCCAGCAGCCGCGTGAACTGAACGCAAAATGATGCGTTTCTAACGCAAATTGAACATTGCCCCCCTGCACCCGTCTGGGACGATGTTCGTTGGCGGCGGACGCAATCATTTCGGTCTTTTGGACTCCACTCGGTGGACGTAGCTCACATGAAATATCGACTTGCCTGGGCGGCATTGTCAGCGATCTCGGCGAGCCTGTGCTATGCCGCTCACCCCGAGGTACTTGTCACCCAGGCAGACCAGGACGCGGTTCTGCAGAAGCTGCAGTCGGTGGATTGGGCCAAAGACGCCTACCAAGAGATGCGAGCCGAGCTTGATCCGATCGTGCGGAAAACCGAGTCCGACCCGATGTACGCAGCCTCGCGATTGTTCATGAACTGGGACACCCATTGGACAACGCCGCTCGTTGAAAAAAGCGCCAGTGCCGGCGGAGAAGGACACGCGCCGATTCCCACACCCCGCTTCGCCGGCGCGAGAAACTGGGCGTCCGACTACACGCGGCCGGCAGACTTTGACGCGTGGAAGCCCTTCAACGACCAGCACGGCAAGGTCTATCTCAAAAACAACCGCACGGGGCAGATGGAGTGGGTCGCTCCCGCGCTGACGGGCCGGAACTTCGAGATCGGCCACGAGCAGGTCATGGGCATGGCCGCCAATGCGGCGTTTATTTACTGGCTCAGCGGCGACGAAGCGTATGCGCGATTCGCGAAGACCATCCTGCTGACCTACATGAACGGCTTCGCCCTCATGCAGCCGCCCAAGGCCGTCACGCCGGACAGAAAGATGATGGGCATCATCGGCTCGACGAGCTTTGAAGTCATTCACGAAAGTCTGCTGGTGAAGGTCGCGTTGGCCTACGACTTCCTGCAGCCGTACCTCGCCGCGAACCACATCGATACCGCACCCATCGAAGCCGGCATGCAGCGGTGGGCGCAGCGCATTACGGATGGCGGCAACCCCAACGGCAACTGGAACCTCAACCAGGCCGTCATGATCACATACGCGGGGTTGGCCCTTGGAGACGATGCACACTACGCCAACCATCTCAGCCGCCAGCATTTCATCGACATCGTCCTGAACGCGCGCCTGCCGCACCAGACGGGCCTGACGCACGTGATCGACGAGGGATTTGATAAGCAAAGCAAGCTCTGGCCTGAAGCAGCCGGCTATGGCTTCGGCGCGGCGGGACAAATGGTGGAATTGGCTTACCTCCTCAGCGCCGACCCCGCCGGCGCGAAAGTACTGCAGAATCCATTGCTCGCCGAATCCATTCAGGCGGAGCGGCAGTTGATTTATCCGAACGGTTTGTCGATCGGCGTCGGGGATACCACCAGCGTCCGCATGAATGCCGGCGCTCTGGAACTCCTCATCGCCCGCGCACGTCGAACGGGCGACGCCGCCCTGGAAGATCGGCTCACCGCCCTGCTCGATCAGGAAATCAACTCGGGCCATTACAGTCGCTCCGCGCGGGCGGATTTGTTCGCATTGACGCAGTTTGTCGGCACGCTCAAAACGCCCGAATCCGCCGCCCCGCCGCCGGATCGAACCTTCTGGTTCGGCGGAATGAACATCCTGACCCAACACAACGGCTCGGCCGACCCGAAGCACGCACTCGCGGCCGCGCTCTATGGCACTGAAGGCGGGCACGTCCACGCGAACGGCATGGCCATCGAGTTGTACGGCGCGGGCTATATTCTGGGCGCGGATCCCGGCCGCGGTGCGAGCTACTGGACGCCCGACCAGCACGGCTATTACGCCACGCCTCCCGCTCACAACACCGTCATCATCAACGGCAGCTCCACCTACAACGAAAACAAGAGTCCCGACCGCCAGATGAAAACCGTGGCGGTCGAGCCCGCGCCCGGGACGGCGGCCCTGAGTCCGAACGTGAGTTTCGCCGTCGGCGAGTTTCACTCCGCCAAGCCAGCAGCCGATCAACAGCGCACGCTCGCCGTTGTTCGCACGAGTGATCGGGGCGGCCTGTACTTTGATGTGTTCCGATCCAGGACCACCGCGCCCGGTGCGTCATTTCACGACTACTTGTATCACAACATGGGGCAATCGGTCTCGTTTACGCGGCTTGATGGCGGCTCGGAAACCCTGCGGCCCACGTCCACGCTGGCCGATCAGCCAAATCTGCTGAAGGGCTACACGTATTTTAAGAACGAACGATCGGCGAAACTGGATGGCCCGCTGCACGCGACGTTTCAGATGAAGGCTCCGGATCGTACCGTCGACATGGCGCTTTGGATGCCGGGCGCCGCTGAGCGGACGCTGTTCGCCGTCGACGCCCCGAAGAACAACGCGATTCGCGACGCCATCGCCGCCCCGCTGCGCGATATTCCCATGCCCACCGTCATCGTGCGTCAGGCTGGCCAAGCATGGAGAGAACCGTTCGTCGCGATTTATGAGCCTTATGGAGAAGCCGACGGTCCTGAGGTCACCGCGGTTCAATCCTTGCGTGCCGCCGACGATGCCTCGGGGCTTGCAGCCGTCAAGGTTCAAACCCGCGCGGGGCCGCTCACGCTGCTGCAGGACGACGCCCCAGCCGATCGCCAGGTGAACGGCATTCATTTCAACGGCACCTTCGCGGCCGTCTTCGGCGAAGCGGATCGGCCGAGCGAAATCTATCTAGGGCTGGGGCATTCGATCGCCGTGGGCGACATTCGCCTCTCGGCGTCAACGGAAGCCCCCATTTCCGCCGACCTCCGGCGAGAGGGCGACGCCTGGATCCTCGGCTGCACCCGCGCCATGAAGGTCACCCTTCCAATCGTCGGCACGATTCGTTCGGGCAAACTTTTCAACGGCCAACAATTGGTCGCCGACGCGATCTGGCAAGCCGGCAGCGGCGCGGCGCCGGGGCATGTGACATTCACGCTCCCCGCGGGCGGATCGCAGCGCATTACGCTTCGGGCGAATGACGATCGGGCCCGAAACTGATCAGTCCGCCGGCAACAATCGCCAGCCGCGCTGAATCTGCTTCAATCGATCCGGGTCCAGCACGGATCCGTCGCGCGAGAACAGGTCATAGGCTCGGTGGGCCGGCGATTCGCGGGCGTCGGCAAACCAATAGATGCTGCCCAGATGAAGCCGCTCGCAAGCGTCGGCAACGCCCTGCAGGTACGCGACGTGTCGTTTGGCCGTCAGGCTTTCCTGGTCGGCGGCCGGCTTTGCGTAATCGAAGCCGCTGCCGCCCCAGCAGCCGAACTCCGTGATGACGGTGCGCGACTCAAGCCCCCTGACCTGCCTGGCGATTTCGTCGGCATAGCGCTGACGCGTGAACACGGTGTCGCCCGCCTCGCCGCCAAACCAATTCGGGTACACGTGATAGGCAAACCAGACGTAAGGCTCAGGAAAGGCGCTGGCGATC
>JBQCCH010000348.1:0-5500 GCA_051962375.1 Tepidisphaeraceae bacterium | reverse complement strand
ATAATCCACTTCCAGCGTCAGCGTCTTCGCATGCGACACGTCGGCCGTCACCACCGGCGACATCACGCCCGCGTGGAAGCCCTTTGCCTCATGCACCACCGCGCCGTCGACCAGAATCCGCACGTCCACGTTCGCATCGCGAAGATCGTCGTCGATCGCATATTGCGTGCGAAACGATTGATCGCCGGGCTCGATCGCAAACGTCAGCCGCGTCCGGCTGTGCACGCCGATGCCCCGCGCGAACGTCGTCCCTTCGAAACGGATCGGGCGCCCCAGGACGGTGCGATCCATCCGCGGCGTGAAATGGCCCGACAAAAACGGCGTGTACACGCTCTCCACGGGCGTGCGCGCCGACAGCCACCGCACCGGGCCGGCCGTGTTCTCGATGCCGTTCACCTGATCCATCGGGATCTTCAGCGCGTCGCCGATCATCGGCGTGCCGGTGAGCGTGCCGTCACTCACGGTGACGCCCTTCATCGCGATCACGCTCCCGCCCGCAAGATGCACCGCAAACGGCGCCGGCGGCACGGCCTTTCGCCCGCCCGGCGGCGACGCGAACAGCAGCGAATTCACCGCCTCCACCGCCACATTGGCCGCATCCCCCGTCGTTGGCATGATCGTGAACCCCTGCGCCGTCACGTCCGTCACGATGCCATGCACACTGTCGCCGGTGGCGAGCTTCGCCGTGTCTTCCGTCCGATCGGCGGACAACCCCGGCTGATCGAGCCGATCGCGAAGCACGCCCAGCGTCTGCTCGATCGGCACACGCACATCGCCCGCGCCCGACGTGAACCAGACCAGGTTCTGCCCGTCCAGCTTTTTCGGCGTTCCCACCAACCGCTCCCCGCCGGCCACGCACAGCACCAACCCTTTGACCGATTCGCCCGCATCGCCGCGGCTCAGTTGCACGATCGCATCCAAAGGCACACGCCGGGCCGCCCCGTTCTCGACCACGCTCACAGCCGCCTGATCCATCGCGCTCAGCGTGACGCTGCTCGTCTTGAAATCAGCCGTGGTGAGCGTCCAGGGCTCTTCCGCCCGCGCCGCAGACGCCGCCAACAGCACGACGCCGCAAACGCTGCATGGCAATCCCAGTGATCGAAACCAATTCATGCGCCCTCGCTTACGAGCCCGGACCTTTGCCGGAATAAACGGGCAGATACCGATTCGGCATCTGCAAAATCAGCAACGCCATCGCGGTGGCGTACTCATCGGAGACATCGCCCGACCAGAGGCCGGTCGCCTTATTCTGGCGGCGAAGCAATTCGTCGCGGATCGCGGGGTACCACGTCGCCCAATCCTGCCCGCCCGAAAGAAACATCGCCTGCACCGCGTAGTATTGGCCGTAATAGAAGTTGCCTTCGGTGTCCGCCCGGTTTTTCCCCGGCATGAACCGCCGCAGGTACTCCAGCCATTTTGAAATTTCTTTCCCCTCATAAACGCCCGCATAAAACAGCGACGCGATGCCCGCCCCCGTCCGCGCAAAGCCGCTGCCGCCCCCGAAGCCGCCCTGGTTCAATTGATAGCTGAAGCCCCCGTCACTGTTCTGGCACCGCCGCACGTACGCGATGGCGTGGTCAATCGTCTGCTTTTCGACCTTGATCCCCGCATCGCGCGCGCCGCGCAGGGCCATCACCTGGCAGATCGTGACCGAGATGTCGGCATCCACCGGCGCGGGCTGATACCGCCAGCCCCCCTGATCGTTCTGAGATTGCTCGATAAGCTTGACGGCCTTCTGCAGCTTTTCCTTTACGCGCTCGTCACCCGTCATTCCGTAGACTTCGCCGAGGAACAGCGTCGCAAACCCGTGCCCGTACATGGGCGGCGACAACGAGTCCGCGCAAATCAGTCCCGATTCCTGGGCCGAGTTCACGATGAAATTGACGGTCTTGTCGACCACCGCCCCATATTTGCCCCGGCCCGGCAGATTGCCCGCCTGCATGAACGCCATCGCGCACAACGACGAAATCCCGACATGCCGCCCCATCGACGTACCGAAGCTGCCGTCCGCTTCCTGTCGACGCACCAGGGCTTCCAGCCCCTTATCGACCGCCGCCTGCTCCTGCGCGGTCAACTCCGTGCCGTTCAACGGATTGCCGGGCGGCTGCGCGCCGTCATCGGCGCCGAAGGTCGACGCCCCGCACACCACGACCGACAGCGCAGCCAACAACGCCTTCTGAGCCGCACGCCGCATCACTTTTTGCTCCCCTGCGTGCTCAACGCGCCGTAATAATCTTCGATGATCTTGCGATATTGCTCCACGATCGATTCCCCCTGGCTCTCAATGACCGCCTGGCGAACGCGCGGCGTGACCGCGCCCCACTCCGACGCCGTCTCGGTGATGTCCTTCAAGTCATGCGGCTTGCTTCCCGCGGCCGCGGAATTTTTGTTGATCGCCCCTTGCGCCGATTTCGCCTGCGCGCTGGCCCCGTTCTTGTTCTGCCCCTGGTTGTTGGCCTGCGCCTGATCGGGCTTCGGCTGCCCCTGCTGCTGCCCGCCGGAACTGCTGCTGCTTTGCTGCTCCTGGCTGTTCTTGTGGGCCAGGTCAATCAGTTGATCCAGGTCGCCCAGAATTCGCTTTTGGATGTCCTGCGTCACCCTGCCCGGATCGTCATTCAACGCCAGCCGCTGCCGCGACCGCGCCATCCGCGTGCCGATGAGCTTGAAGTTCTCGTCCACCTTCGCCTGCTTCTTTTCCGGCGCTTCGCCCAGCAGGGTGGCCGATAAATCGTCATCGTCCGACTTCGGCTGGTCGGCCGCTTTTTCTTCCGGCAACTGGTCCTTGTTCTCCGGCTCCGGGTCCAGCTTCATCTGATCGCGAGACGCTTTCTTCAGCAACGTGTCCAGCAGATTCCGCAATTCTCCCTGCCGATTTCCAAGGGCCGTCAACGCCGACGGCGCTTTCGACGCCGCCGCCGCGATCTTGGTGGTCGATTTGTTCACGGCCGATTGCAATGACTTCAGTAATCGCAGCTCGATTTCGGTCGGCATGCGCGTCGCCTGCTGCCCCTGCCCGCCCCCGCCGCCGCCGCCGCCGTTCTCAAACTTTTTCTCCGGCGGCGGGACTTCCTTCAAGTTGTCGATCATCGCCGTCAACTGCTCGACGATCCGCTCCTGCTCCGCTTGTGTCGGCACCCCCGTCTTTCGCCCCGCCAGGTCGTCGTGCACGCCATCCATCGCGGCCTTGATGTCGTGATTCGCCCAGACGAACACAATGCTGCCGAGCGAGGACAAATCCTCTTCAATCTTCGCCGTCTTCGCGGCCAAGTCCGCCTGCTCGTTCGGCAGCTTTGCGATCGTCGGCCATTGCGTCCGCAGGATGTTTCCCTGTGCGTCGCGCGATTGCTCCACCTTTTTCGTCTCAGCGTTCACCCGTTCCTGGTCGGCCTTGAGCGCGATGTACCGCTGGCGGATCGCCTCCTGCTGGGCCTGCTGTTCTTTTTTATCCAGTTCATCCTTCTGCTGATCGGTCTGCTTCTTCGCCTCGATCAACGCCGCCAGCGCATCGACCTGATCCGGGTCATACGCTTCCGCCACTTTCCCCGCGCGCAATCCCACGATCGCCCGCTCCATCTTGCCGGCCGCCTTGGTCAATTGCGCCCCGATCGCCGCCGACTGCGGGTCCTGGTCGGTCGATTTTGCGATGTCCCGCGTGTTGCGATCCGTCAATTCCTGCGCCGACGACAACAGCCGCAGCTCCGGCGCCTTCATCTGCTCCGGCTGCCGCTGAGCCCCTTGCGTCAGGGCCACCAATGTCTTGGGATCGATCGCCTTCAGCTTTCCCGGCCCCTGCAGCAGCAGGTTGTCGAGGTTATGCCCCGACTGCCGACGAATCAGCGTCGCAATCTGCTCCTGCAACTGCGCCAGATGCTGCTGCAGCCGCGCCAATTCGCGCTTCTGCGCTTCCTTCAGCTGGTTGACCATCTGCTCCAGTCCCAGCTCCACCTGCTGCTGGCTCTGCTGCGCGCTGGCCTGCTGGTTCTGGCTCGTCTGCTGCGATGCCCGTTGCTGTGTCTGCGACACCTTGCTCTGCTGCCCCTGATCGGCGGCGGCTTTCATCGCGTCGGCGGACGATGGATCGCTCGCCTGCATCTGCGCAGCCTGCTTGGCCATCTTCGTGATTGCCTGCTCGGTCCGGTCCGCCAGCTTCCCTTGTCGATCCGCGATATTCTGCAGCTTCGCCTTATCCTCTTCCGCCAGTTGGTCCACCTTCTTGCCCAAATTGGTCTTGGAGAATTTCTCGTTCTCCTCGCGCAGCGCTCGCTGTTCCGCCAAAATGGATGACAGCTCGCTCAGCGTCGATTGCAGGCTTCCGATGTTTTCCATCTTCGCCATCGCGTGATCGAGCTGATCCAGCGCCTTCTGCTGGTTCGACTGCGCATCCGCCACCGCCTGCTTCCGCTGCTCCGCCGTCGCCGGCTCCGTGGTGCGGCTGAGGTCCTGGGCGGCGTCTTTCATCGCACCCTCGCTGGTCTTGTCGAAGGTCTGCTTGATCTCCGTCGCAATGTCCTTGATGTCGCTGGCCGTCGAGCGGTTTTCTTCCAGCCGATCCAGCGATTGCTGCACCTTCGCCGCCAACTGCTTCGTCGACGCCGCCGTCGACGCCTGCTGCTGCGCCAACCGCTGCGCAGCCGACTGGTCCGCCGAATCCAGCCGATCCTTGGCTTTCGTGTCGTCGCCGAATTGCTGCGTCTCCTGCTTGCCCCGCAATTGCGTCAACCGCACCAGTCCCGTCTGCGATTTCACCGACCGCAGTTCGTCGCTCACCCGGCCCGCCAAATCGTCTTGCGAAATAATCGTGATGCGCAGCTTCGAACTGCTCACCGGTTCATGCCGCCGGCCGTTCAGATTGAAATTGTCTCGGGCGACGACTGCGTACTCGATCACGTCCCCCGGCGTCAGTTGCAACTGCGACAATTCCCATCGATCGCTCAGCCGAAACCGCACCCGGTCCGGCGTCGAATCGATCGGCTGCCAGCCCACCTTGTCCTGCGGCTTCGCGTCCGTCAGCAGCGGAATCTCCCACGTCTTCGGCGACGGCTGCAATCGATTCACCACCAGCTTCGCCCACTCGGCGCCGCAGTCATCCTCGATCACCGCCTGCAGCGGCACATACGCCTGCGGCGTGCGCTCGTCGCTGCGGCGCGGGCTCTCCAGCTGCACCGACAAATTCGTGTCCGGCTTCACCACCAGTTCGTATTCTTCCAACGCCGAGTTGCTGAAGCCGTCACCGTCGGTCGCCCGCACTCGAAATCGGGTCGACGCCGTCGCATCGAACGTCGCCACCGCCGTCTGTGCATCGGGCCGCGTCCAGGTCGCGGCGGGCGGCTTCGCATTCGCTCCCAGGGGCTCGATCTTCGGGTTGGCCGCGCCCAGCGGCTTGTTGAAGCGCACCGTCATCGCGATGCTCGATCCCTCAGCCGTCACCAGGGGCGAGGTCGACAGATCCAGCGTGCTCGCCCGCCGATTCGGCACATACGCCGGGGGCGTCACCGCCGCA
>JBQCCH010000347.1:0-5767 GCA_051962375.1 Tepidisphaeraceae bacterium | reverse complement strand
CGCAACTCGTCCGCGAGCGGCGAAAACGATGCCACCCTGAATTGGACCGTCAGTGGGCTGGATGCGTCGGCGAATGTGTCTTACTTCCGGCTCGACACGACCAAGATTACGCCGAGCGTGGGCAGCGGGAGCAGCTGGAACTACACGGTGACGCTCTCGGCCACGGATGTCGACACCAACGCCACGGTGTCGCAAGTCCAGACGATCTCGGGCTCGACCGCCAACGTGCCGACATTGGCCATCAGCGGGAATTTCGGAAATGCGCCGGTCTTCAGCCTGCTGATCGATGAAGGCAGCCCGTTCACGTCGCGAACGATCGGCACGTATAACTTCACGATCACCGCAGCGGCGGCGACGAGTTCTACGCCAGAGCCGGCGGCGATCGCGTCGCTGCTCGGGGTCGTCATGATCGGGATGCGCCGCACGCGATCGCAATGAGGGAACCCGCACTTGACCGGAGCGACAGGAGCCGATGACCGTTCAACCGCATCACCACCGCATAAAGCAAGGATCGATCGCCCGGCGGTGCGCCGGGATGGTGCTGTGCGTGCTGTCGGCAGTGGGTTTCGCCCGGGCGGCGACGCCGCTTTTGCGCGGGCAAATCGATCGGCCGCTCCGGTACACCCCGCGGGGGAACGGGTTTGACATCGACAATGGCGAGGCCTCGTTCAACCGCCCGCTGTACGGCGGGTATACGGCGTTTCGCGTGGATGCGGGGGATCGGCCGCAGTTCAGCCTGTATCTGCCCGGGCGGGGGGGCGTGGTGCGGGTTGGGCTGAGCATTGGCGGGAATGTGAAATGGCTGCACGACGCCGCCAGCGTTCGGGCGAGCTATGCCGATGCTGCGATGGCTTACCGCATCCAAGACCCGGCGTTCCCGGGGGCGACCCTTCGCTTGAAAGCGGTGGCCCTGCGAGACGTGGAAGGCTTCGGCCTGCGTGTCGACGTCGATGGCGTTCATGAGCCGGCCCAGGTGCTGATTGCCTTTGGCGGCGTGAACGGGGATCGAGGCCTGCGGGATGGGGACATCGGCTGCGAAAAGGTGCCGGTCTCCCAGTTTTTCGCACCTAAAGCGAGTTATTCGAGGGACAACACGGTTGAAGTGCGAGAGGGCGGATTCACCGTGGCCGCTCCGCGCGGGACGGTGGACGGGGCGTGCACGGCGAATGCGAAATACGCCATCGCCGACGCGAACGATTGGGATGACCCGGCCGCCCTGGTCCGTTCCGCCGGAAAGCCTACGGATCGGCCGATCGTTTTGGCGACGATTCCGGTTCAAGCCGAGGCGCCGGTGGATCTGCTGTTGATTCACCGATCGGCGAGCGCTGCGACGCAGCCCGCGACCCCGTTGCCGACGCCGGCGCTCGATCCGGCGATTGATCAGGCGATCGAACAGAACCGCGCTGTGGCGCGGCAAGTCGTGGTCGACACGCCCGATCCCTTTGTCAACAGTGCGGCCAATGCGTTGTGTGTGGCGGCAGACGCGCTATGGGATGAGAAATCGGGCACGTATATGCATGGGGGCGTGGCGTGGCGCCGGCCCTACCTGGGTTGGCGCGGACCGTACTGCGGGGATGCGTCCGGCCAGCATGATCGGACGCAATCGCACCTTGAAGCCTATTTCGCCAAGCAAAGTGCCAAGCCTCCCGCGGCCACGCAACCGGCGGCCGATGCCGACGCGCGTCTTGCCCGCAGTGAACGGCAACTGCGCACGGACGGCGATCTGATCGATTCGCATTACGACATGAATCTCGTCGCGATTGATGCGTTCTTTCGGCACCTGCTCTGGACCGGCGATCTGGCGATGGCGAAGCGCGATTGGCCGATCATCGAGCGACACTTTGCGTGGGAAAAGCGGCTGTTTCGGCGTCCGTTTGGGCCGCAGCGTTTGCCGTTGTATGAAGCGTATGCCTGCATCTGGGCGAGCGATGACCTGCAATACAGCGGCGGCGGCGTGACGCACGCGAGCGCCTACAACGCCTACGAAAACGAGATGGCCGCCCGCGTGGCGACGCTCATCGGCAAGGATCCGACGCCATATCGGCAGGAAGTGGAGGCGATTCGTCAGGCGATGCGAACGTATCTTTGGCTCGCGCCGCAGGGACAATTCGCCGAGTGCCGCGACTGGCTCGGCCAACAATTGATCCATCCCGACGCGGGACTCTGGACGTACTCGCACAGCATCGATTCGCAGGTGACGTCGCCGCTGGAAACGTGGCAGCTTGCGCGATCGATCGAAACCCAGGCGGTGCACATCCCACTTGGCGGCGCGGGCGTGCCGGCAGGCTATAGCACGCTGTCGACTTCGGATTGGACGCCCTACGACTGGTCTACGAATTTCGTGGACATGGCCGACTTCGAACCTGCCGCGTTGGCGGAATGGCAGGGCGGCCGTGCGGCCGAAGCATTCGCGGTTTGGAAAGGGGCGATCCTCGACGCGATGTTCATGGGCCAATGCCCGGGCAATCTGCACATGCTTTCGCAGTTTGACGCCAACCGCGGGGAGAGCCAGCGCGATTTCGGCGATCCGACGGGCATCGGTTGGCGAGCCTTGGTCGAAGGACTGTTCGGCATTCGCCCGGACGCGTTGGCGGGCGAACTCTTGATCGAGCCGGGCTTTCCCTCGAGTTGGGATCATGCATCGATCCGGCACCCGGATGTCAGTTTCTCGTTTCGCCGCGACAATGGCGTGGATCACTACGAGATCGCTCCGCATTTTTCTCGTCCGATGCGGGTGAGGCTGCGGCTGCGCGTGCCGGGCGAAGCGAATGCGGTGGTCCGCGTGAATGGGAAGCCGGCAACGTGGAACAGTGCCGATGCGGTCGGCGAGCCTTGCATTGACATCGTTGCCGAACCGGGGGACCGCACCTGGGTGGATGTGAACTGGGGAATGGCCGCGCCCGCACTTGCCGACGACCGGCCGCAATTTGCCGCGGTCGGCGATCCGCTGCACATTCGGGTGCCGTGGAGCGTGAGCGATGTTGCCGATCCGCAGGGTGTGCTCGCGCAGATGAAGGTCGATTCGCACGGCGTCACGGGGACGGTTGCCGGTTCCGTCGGGCCGCACGCGCTGTTCCTGCATGCGCGTCGCGGCGAACTGACGTGGTGGGAGCCGTTCCTGATCGATATTCATCCGAGATACGCCATCGTGGATGCTGCGATCGATTCGGCGGGGCGGGTGTCGTTTCGATTCAACAACAACATGCCGCGGCAGCTGAAGGCCGAGGATTTCACCGTGCGCCTTGACGGCCAGCCGATGCGAATCGACCCGGAGCTGATGATCGACACGCTCGGCCGATCGGAGAAGATCACCGTTCAGGGGCCGCCGGTCGTGACGCCGGGAATGCACCGGCTCTCGGTGACGGTGGCCGGCACGAATGAAGTGACCCAGATCCCGACCGAAACGGTGACGGCCGAGGTTGTGAATTGGCAGATTGTCGCGCCGCGCCGCGATTTTGAAGCGGTGGATTTGTCGGGCGATTTCAATGATTCGGTGACGCAGATTTTCAAGAATCGGTATGAATCGCCGCGATCGCCGTTCTGCTCGCTGGCGATGCCGACGCAGGGGTTCGGGGGTTGGGCGACCAACAAAACGACGCCGACGATCGACGATGCAGGGTTGCGGGCAGCCGGCGGGAACATCACGGTGGCGGGTGTGCCCCTGGCGACGCCAACGGCGGGGCGGAACGTGTTGTTCGTTTCGCAATGGGACAACTATCCGCGGCAGGCGAACATCGCGCTCTCGGGCCGGGCGAAAAGCGTTTATCTGATGATGGCGGGCAGCACGAACCCGATGCAAAGTCGCATGGAGAACGGCGAAGTGATCGTGACCTATGCCGACGGCACGACGGATCGCCTGGTGCTGCGAAACCCGGAAACATGGTGGCCGATCGAACAGGATTATTTGTCCGACGATTACGCGTTCAACATCGGGCCGGTGCGGGTGGCCCGGGTGGATTTGAAGTCCGGACAGTTGCGACTGCCCATCGACGGAAAACTGCCATCGCCGGCCGGGATGATCCGCGGCGGGGCGGCGACGGTGCTGAATGTGCCGCTGGATGAAACAAAGCCGCTGAAATCGCTCACCGTGCGGGCGATCACGAATGAGGTGGTCATTGGTCTGATGTCGGTGACGCTCGAGCGGCCGACCAACGCAGGGGCGACTTCCGCTGGATCGCAGGGGAAGCCGAGTGAAGAGAGCCTTACGAAAACGCCTTGAAATGGAAACCCTTTGACGGAGACGTTCATGAAAGCTGTTGTACTGGCAAGCGGATTGTGGATGGGTGCGGGCGTGGCAATGGCGGCAGGCCCGCTGGCGTTCCCGGGGGCCGAAGGCTTTGGCGCCAACGCGACCGGCGGGCGTGGCGGGGCGACCGTCCACGTCACCAACCTGAATGACGACGGCCCGGGCTCGCTCCGGGAGGCCGTCAGCGAGCCGAATCGCACCGTCGTCTTCGATGTCGGTGGAATCATCCCGGTGAAATCGCAGATTGCCCTTTCGGACAATCTCACCGTCGCGGGGCAGACGGCGCCGGGCGGCATCGTCATTTATGGGGGCGGCATCTCGATCAGCAAGCACAAGAATGTCATCGTTCGCTACCTGACCGTGCGGTCGGGCATCAAAACCGGGCGCGGATCGAAGAGCCTGAGCGTTTTGAATGGCGAAAATATCATTGTCGATCACCTGAGCATCGGCTGGGGCCGGTGGGACAACGCGGGTTTTACCGGCAAATGCACCGACATGACGATGCAGAACTGCATGCTGGAGGAAGCGATCAAGGATCAGCAGTTTGGCATGATCATTGACGGCGCGCGTCGGGTGAGCATCGTGCGGAACCTCTGGATCGACAACCACGGCCGCAACCCGAAGGGGAAGGGGGATCTGCAGTATATCAACAATGTGATTTACAACTGGGGGAACCAGGGATTTGGCGGCGGGCATTCGGGGGCGCCGTGGCACCAGGACCTGATCGGCAATTACATGATCGCGGGGCCGAGCTCCAGCGAGCATTTTTTCAGCTTTCTTACCGCGAACGACATCGTTTACAGCGAAGGCAACTTCGTGGATCTGGACAAAGATGGCGTATTGAACGGTCGGCCTTGGACGGCGCAGGATTTGTCCGTGCAAAACGCCACCGCCGCCCCGAAAGCGTACAACCATCCGACCGAAACGCCGGTGCACGTCACCAGTGCGCAGCAAGCGGTCGCCTACGCGATTGAGGGGGCGGGAAACTCGCTGCATCGCGATCCGGTCGACCACCGGCTGATCGAGCAACTTCGGTCTTTCGGGAAAGCGGGCGAAAACCCCGACAGCGAGGCAGACGTCGGCGGCATGCCGATGCTGCCGATGACGAAAGGGCCAATGGATACCGATGGCGATGGCATTCCGGACGCATGGGAAACGGCGCACGGCCTGAATCCGAAGGATCCGGCCGATGCGCAAAAGATTGTCGACGGTGGCTACACGCAGTTGGAGGTCTATCTGAACGGGCTCGTTGCCAAACCTTGATCCGCGACGATTCCGGCCTCGCGGGCGATCCGCAGTCGTGTTTGAAACAGGCAAAAAATTGCTTGCAACAATCATGACTTGAGTGGAAGATTAAGAAACACCGCACAAGGGTGGTGCTTTCTTATGACGGTTCGCCAAGTTGCTCAACACGCAGGGGTTTCGGGGGGCACCGTGTGGAGGGGGTTGAAATAAATGAGCCACAAAACAACGGAAAAACCCGCGGTGGGGTTAATCTTCTATGTATATCTTGTTTTAAAA
>JBQCCH010000346.1:0-14927 GCA_051962375.1 Tepidisphaeraceae bacterium | reverse complement strand
GGCATCGACGACGCGGCCAGCCGCAAGTTCTACGGCACGCAGCGGCTGCCGCAGCACACGCTGGAGCGGCTGTATGACGTGCTGATGCGTCGCGTGGGCGTTCACAAAGCGACGGTGCTGATCAACGATCTGCCGCGCAATGAAGAATTCGCCTGGATGGCAGCCTTTGCCGACAGCATTCTGGCGATTCCGCTGCAGCGCGAGGAACAGGTCCTCGGCTGCATTTTCTGCGTGAACAAGACCGGCGGCGAGTTCAATTCGATCGACGCGAAATTGCTCAGCTCGATCGCGAACCAGTGCGCGATCTACCTGGAAAACTCAGTGCTGTTCCGCGATGCGCAGGACCTGATGATGGGCATGCTGCGGAGCATGGTGAGTGCCGTGGATGCAAAAGACGCGTACACGTGCGGGCACAGCGAGCGCGTTGCATTGGTAGCGCGTGAACTGGCAACGGTGGCGGGCATGTCGCCGGCGATGGTCGATCAGATCTACATGGCAGGGCTGTTGCATGACGTGGGGAAGATTGGCGTGCCGGAGGCGGTGTTGAAGAAGCCGGGCAAGTTGACGGCGGAAGAGTTCGAGCAGATGAAACAGCACCCGGAAATCGGGGCGCACATTCTTCGCGACGTGCGGCAACTGGAGCCGGTGATTCCCGGCGTTCTGCACCACCACGAGCGTTGGGACGGCCGCGGTTATCCGGCGAAGCTGGCGGGAGAGAACATCCCGCTTGCCGGGCGGATTTTGTGCCTGGCGGACTGTTTTGACGCGATGACGAGCAACCGCACGTATCGGCCGGCGTTGCCGTTCGACACGGCGCTGAGCGAAATCCGCAATGGCGCCGGGACGCAGTTTGATCCAGAGCTGGCGGCGGCATTTTTGAGAATCAGCCAGGAGCGCTTGCTGGAACTGACGGCCGGGCATCATGAGCAGGCTCACAAATTGATCGAAGAAGGGCGGCTTCGCGTCGCTTAGCGGTGGATCATGGTTTCACAGGACGAATACAGCGGCGTTTGCGTGTTGAGCGTTCAAGGCGAACTCAGCGGCGACGATTGCGCGGTGCTCCGCAAGCTCGCGGAAGAGGCGATCGAGGCTCGGCACGTCGTGAACTTTGTCGTCGATCTGCAGAAGACGCCGTTCATCGACAGTGAGGGCCTGGAAACGCTCGTGGGATTGAAAGCCCGATGTGACGAGTTGTTCGGATTGTTTCGGTTGGCTTCGCCGGATGATACCTGTCGCAAGATCCTGGAGATCACGCGGCTGGACCGGCGGTTTGAGATTGAAACGGATCTGACTTCGGCGGTGAAAGCGATGCGGTGAGGGTTCAGGCGATGGTGGCAACGGCACTTCGAAAACCTCTCGGTCAGATGCTGGTGGATCGCGGCGTGATCGATGCCGAGCAGCTCGGCCGCGCGCTGGAAGAGCAGCGGATGACGCACAGCCAGAAGCTGCTGGGCGAAATCCTAATCGAACGGGGGATGGCGACCGAAGAGCTGATCTGCGAGACGCTGGCCGACGCGTACGAGGTGCCGTTCGCGCGGATCACGCCGCGTGTGGTGGATGCGAAGGTGATCGGCCTGCTGCCGCGGGAATTTCTGGATCAGCACATGGTGCTGCCGCTGTTCCTGGTGGAAAACCTGCTGACGGTGGCGGTGGCTGAGCCGAGCAACGTGTTCCTGGTCGAAGAGATCGAGCGGATCACGGGCAAGGAGGTGCAGATTGTCGCCGCCACCAGTCGCGACATTCGCGCCACGCTGCAGACGTATTTGCCGGATGATAAGGTCTTCGTCATCGATGACATCATCGACGAGGTGAAGCCGGAAGACTTCACGCTGGTGGAGTCGAAGAAGATCGAAGACATCGCCGACCTGGAAGCGGCCGCCGGTGATTCGCCGGTGATCAAGCTGGTGAACTATTGCATTTACAGTGCGGTGAAGGAAGGCGCCAGCGACATCCACCTGGAGCCGGGCGACGGGAGCTTGCGGATTCGGTACCGGATTGACGGGCGGCTGATCGAGAAGCTGCGGCCGCCGCACCAGATGGGAGCGGCGATCGCGTCGCGCATCAAGATCATGGCGGGCCTGGACATCGCCGAGCGGCGCATGTCGCAGGATGGCGGCATTCACGTGATGATGGGGCGAAAGCCGATCGATCTGCGCGTCAGCACCATGCCGGGGCGGTTCGGTGAAAAGGTCGTCATCCGCGTCATCGATAATGACAAGGCCTCGGTCAACCTGGAAAAGCTGGGCTTTGGGTATGAAACGCTGAAGGTCTGGCGAAAGCTGATCAACCTGCCGAACGGCATCGTGCTGGTGACCGGGCCCACCGGGTCGGGCAAGAGCACGACGCTTTACGCGTGCCTGCAGGAGATCAACGCCGAAGACATCAACATCAGCACGGTGGAAGACCCGATCGAATACAACCTGGCCGGCGTGAACCAGTTTCAGGTGAATGACAAGGCCGGCTTCACGTTTGCTTCGGTGCTGCGCGGGCTGCTTCGGCAGGACCCGGACGTGATGATGATCGGCGAAATTCGCGACGGCGAAACCGCCCGGTTGGCGACGCAAGCGGCGCTGACCGGGCACCTGGTCTTCAGCACGCTGCACACGAATGACGCGATCGGCGCCATCACCCGGTTGTACAACCTGGGGATCGAGCCTTACCTCGTCGGCGCGACGGTGGTGGGCGTGCTGGCGCAGCGGCTGGTGCGGAAATTGTGCCCGCACTGTCGCGAAGCGTATGAGCCGGCCGCCAATGAAATGCGGCAGATTGAGCGCGTCGGCGGGACGGTGGACAAGCTCTACCGGGCCAAGGGGTGCTCCAAGTGCAAGCACCTCGGCTATGCCGGGCGGATCGGGATCTATGAATTGTTCATGCCCGATGACGCGATGATCGACCGAATCAGCAGCGGCGCGACGTTGAACGAATTGCGCCAGATGGCGGTGCAATCGGGGATGCGGACGCTGCGGATCGACGGCCTGGAAAAGGTGAAGGCGGGCATCACCTCGCTGGAAGAAATCTATCGCGTCACGGCGTGATTTCGCGAGTGTGAACCTGCGACCTGATCCCGCGACGTGATCCCACGACGTAGTTTCGCGCCGCAATCAAGCGGTTTCGGAAACCGAATCATTGTCGATCGGGATCGGCATGGTGGCCGAATCGTCATCGAAGAAGGCGGATTCGTCGGCGAAAGCGCCGGCCAGGCTGTTTTGAGGCAGCGGGCCCGGTTCGCGCGGGGTTTGCAGGTGCAGCAGCGTCACGGCGACCAGCAGCGAGCCGACAACCGGCACGACGTAGCCCAGCTTCGGCAGCGATTGAAAGGATCGGCCCCATTGCTTGCCGGCCCAGGTGCCGATGACCGCCGCGAGCCACACGCCCACGAACGCGCTGCCGATCGCCAGCGGCCAGGGGAAGGTGGCGACATTGCCCACGATCGGCACGTGGACGACCCACAGCATCAGGCTCTGCACGCCCACCGCCGCCAGGAAGCGCTCGGTGGATTGGCGACTCAGCCACGGCCAGGCGCGATCGATCGCGATGCCAAGGGCGATCGCCAGCGACACGTAGCGCGTCACTTCCATGATCGAAAGGGGCATCTTGCAGACGGTGAGCCACCACGGCGTGATCATCCAGCCGGCGCGCTCGGCGGCGGAGACGGCGCCGACCGACAGCGCCACGCCGACGGCGGTCGCCAGCAATTGCCATTTCACCGGGGCGGGGAGCAGGTCGTAGGCTTTGACCTTCGAGCCGATGCACAGGCCGACGATGAAGATCAGCTGCCAGCGGACCAGCGGGAAATCGCGCTCGATGGCCCAGAGGTAGACGTACGGGTTGTCGTAGTGCCAGAAGAACAAGGCAACGCTCGCCCCGAGCACCGGCAGCACACCGATCCGGCGGACCAGTTCAATCACGACCGGCGAGATCGCCAGCATGAAGACGTAGAACAGGAGCAGGTCATAGCCGGCATGGAGCGTGAGAATGTCGCGCAGCATGCCCTTGACGTCATGCACGGGATCGCCGTGCATGGGGATGAGGATCAGGGCGAGGATCGAGGAAAAGTAGTGCACCAGCAGCACAAAGCCGGCGCGTTTCCAGAGCGAGGTGTAGGTCTTGAGGCGTTTTTCGGGCTGCAGTGCGCGGGCGTAGTGGATCGCCCCGACGCAAAGTCCGGAGGCCAGGACGAATCCGCCCGCGGCGAAGCGGAGCCAGTGCAGGAGCAGTTCCGCCAGGGCCCAGGGGAAGTGCATGCCCTCGTTGGAAAGGTGAACGATCACCATGTCGAGCAGGCAGAGCCCGCGCAGGACATCGAGCCGACCATCGCGAGGGGAGGTTGACGAACGGGATTGAGCGGCCATGCGGTTGGGATTCAAGACGTTCACGGAGGCGGAAGGTTTGCTGGAATACTATACGATTTATCGGCCGCCGGAAAAGATGAAATGAAAAATGGGGATCGGTGCGCCGGGGTGGGGCCGGCCGTTCTTGTGCGGGGAGCAAGAAGCTATATCATTCCGGGCACGCATTCAGGGTGGGAAGCCTAAGGGGGCTATTCCGTCGGACATTCCAAGGGGCGGGGCCCAGGGACACGAATGCGGGTTCAACCCAGCGGGTTCAACCCAGCGGGTTCAATCCCAGCGGGTTCAATCCAGCGGGTTCAATCCAGGGTGTTCTCATGGATGGCTCATCGTCTTGCCCGGTGCGTCGGTGCACCCGGCTGCTTCTGGCCCTGTCGGTATTGATTCTTGCTTTGAATGCCCTCTGCACGACCCACGGGTGGGGTATGACGCGGCCGCCCACCGGGCGTATGCGGGGGTGCTGGCGCACGGACGGCTGCCGTCGCCGGCGGAATCGAGCGAGTTTTTCTCAGCGCCGCTGAGTTACGTGCCGGCGGCGGCCTTGCTGGCGCTGCGGCTGCCGGAACCGATCGTGGCGAAGCTGTGGCAACTGCTGCAGGTGGGCTACGCGGCGGTGCTGCTGATCTATCTGCGGCGAATCGCTCGGGTGTTGAAAATGACGGCGTGGGGCGAACTCGCGGCGCTGCTGACGCTTCTGGGGGCCGCGGTCTGGTGGAGATCGTTCGCCCTGCTGCGGCCGGAAGCGCTGTTGGCGAGCGTGGTGGTGGTGGCGGCGTATCACACGATTCGGTTGTTTCAGGGGGAACGGGCGATCGGAGATTTCGTCACGGCCGGCGTGTTGTGGGGGCTAGCGTGCCTGAGCCGGCAATGGGGGATTTTGGCGGTGCTGGGCGTGGCGGCGGCGGGGATTGCGCCGAAACCGGATCGGCGCTGGTGGCGCGGCGTGGCGATTTCGGCAGCGTGCTGTGCGGCGGTGGCGGGGCCGTTTTATGCGTATTTGCACCTGAGATTCGGATCGGTGACGGCCTTCAACCAATCGACAGCGCCGGCGCGGCTGAACCGGGGATGGAACCCGATCGCGGCGGCGCGATCTCCGTTCACCCCCGGCTTGCGGGGCCGACCGCTCGATATCCTGTATGCCGACACCTACGGCGATTACTGGATGTACTTCCTGGCGCGGGGCGTGGGCGCGAACGGACGTTCGGTGGCGGGCTCGCACCTGGTCGACGCGCTGGCGGACGGCACGACGCTGAAATCGAGCAATGTGCACCGGATGGCGCGCTACCTGCGGGTGAGCCTGCTGGGATCGATCCCGGCGGGGGTGGTGATCGTCTGGGCGGCGGTGGCCGGGTGCGGGGTTGCAGTGGTCGGGGGCGTGCGACGTCGGGAAGGTGTGCCGGGGGCTGCGGTGCTGGTGGGGATCCTGGTTTCGACGCTGCTGGGGTATGCCTGGTTCGTGATGCGGTACACCGCGCCGGCGGGCGACACCGACACCGTGAAGGCGAGCTATCTGCTGCAGGCGTGGCCGATCCTATGTCTATTCACGGGGGCGTGGGTGGACCGCTTGCGACGGCGATTCCCCTGGGGCGCGATGGCCGTGGTTGTGCTGCTGGCGGCGACGGTGTTGATCAACGCGGGGACGATGGTGACGCGATTTATCGCGTTTCATTGACGGGCGGGGGGGACCGGACATTTCTATTGAGCTAAGAACCGGACATTCCTAATGGGCTACAACGTCGCGGATTTTTCCGCCGCTTTTTTACGGGGCCGGCGGTAGAACGAGAGGGGTGGGCGGTTAGGCACTTTGGCCATTGAAGAGGCGGTGTTGCGGTTGGGATGAGCGAAGACGTGGAGCGGGATTCTACTGCGTATTGCGTACTTCGTAATGGGGAAATGCGCTCGCGCGTGGGTTTGTTGGGTTGAGATAAGTGGTGTGGCGGGCTGGGCAAGGGCCGTCGCACTGGCGCGCGGTTTTAATTGGCCGAAGGCCTGGCCGGGCCGGGGGTTGTCGCGATAAGCGAAAAATGAAATGGCAGGAACGGCCGCGGGGTGTTTTTGGCGACTTACGAACGGAGCGTTTTCAAGCCTGGGTCAGCGTTGGCGGCCCATGATGAGCAGGGCGATGGTGAAGGTTTGCAGGAACAGGGCGGTGATGAGCCACAGCTGAAGGGTGGTGGGGTCGCTGTGGTAGAGGACGTAGGCGACGGGCAGGGCGGCCAGCGCCATGATCTGCGAAATGCCGGCCATGAGCTTGCTGATGGAAAAATCGTCGTGGCCGTGGTCGCTGAGTTTTTTGACTTCCATCAGCAGCTGCTGGCAGGTGACTTCGAGCCGCTGGAAGGCTTCGCGCTGCGGGTCCGGGGGTGCGGGAGGCTTGGGAAAGGCGGCCGCGATGGGGCTGACCGACGGCGCGGCGGGGGCCGGGTGACTTGGTCCGGTCTGACTGGATGCGGCGGGTTTGGGGGTGGGACGCACGGGCGCGGGGCGGTCGGTTGGCGGGCGATCCGATTGAGGTCGGGGGGCGGGGCGATCGGTTGCAGGGGGGACGGTCGCCGGGGAGGTGTGCGGCGCGGGGGCGCTGGTGGCGAGCGGGCGCGACGGAGCGGCACCGGTCGGCGGTCGGGACGCGGGTCGGTCGGCGGGTTTTTCCGCGGGGTGGGCGGTGATTTTTTTTGGATTCAAGCGATCGGCGTTTGGTTTGCCGGCATCGGTTTTTTCGGGGGGGGCTTTTTCGGCGTTGAGCTTGAGGGGCGTGATGCGTTCGGCGGGGGCGGGGCGGTTGGCTTTGTTGACCTGCTGGGTGATGACCTCGATCGCTTCGATGAGGGAGCCGACGACAAAATCCGCACGGGTGGCCGACGCTTCGGAAGCGGCCGGCGAGGGGGGGAGGGTCGGGTCCATGATGAGGATGGTGCGGCACCCCGCGGCCTGGCCGGCGGTGATGTCGCGGGGGGCGTCGCCCACCATCCAGGAAGCGCCCAGGTCCAGGGCCATCGCGTCGGCGGCGGCGAGGATCATGCCGGGCTTGGGCTTGCGGAGGAAGCTGTCCTGCTTGTAGGCAGGGACGGTAGCGTCAGGATGGAAGGGGCAGAACTCATGGCGATCAATGACGGCCCCGCGATTGCCCGCCAACAGGAGTTCGGCCATTTTTTTGTCGACCGCGCGGACGTCGTCTTCCGTGAACATTCCGCGGGCGACGCCGGACTGGTTGCTGACGACGACGACGGCAAATCCCATGTCGCGGCACCGGGCGACGGCGGCCGCGGCGCCGGCGACGAGCACAACCTGGGCAGGGTCGCCCAGGTATTCGTTGCCGATGATGAGCGTGTTGTCACGATCGAAAAAGACGGCGGGTCTTCGCATAGGCCGGGGCGATCATACACGATCAGACGAGGGATCGCCCCCCGTCGAGGCGAATGACTTGCCCGGTGATGTAAGGCGCATCGAGGGCAAGAAAACGAACGAGCCTGGCGACATCGTCGGGCGTGCCGGCACGGGCGAGGGGGACGCGGGCGAGATAGGCGTTTTTGGCGTCGTCGGGCATGTCGGGGGGCCAATCGACGACGCCGGGCGCGATGCCGTTGACGCGGGCGAGGGGTGCGAGCTCACGGGCGAGCGAGAGCGTGGCATTCCAGAGGGCGGCCTTGCTGGCGCAGTAGGTGGCATACCCCGTGAGCGGGCGCTCGGCGAGGATGTCGAGCATATTGACCACGCACCCGCCCGCGTTTTGCAAGTGAGGGGCAAGGGCACGGGTGATTTCGACGGGGGCATCATGATTGATGCGGAACATGGCGCGGGCATCGGTCGGATCGGGCTCGTAGCGCGAGGCGCAATGGACAAGCAGATCGAGCCGATCGGAGCGCGTTCGAAAATTTTCGAGCAACCGGGCGGCGCAGTCGGGGGAGGCGAGGTCGAGTCGCAGGGCGCGGGGGCTGCTGAAGAACGGATCGCCGGGGCGATCGGAGCGGTAGGTGAAAAAGACGTCGAAGTGGTGGGCGCGGAGGGATTCAACGATCGCCCGGCCGACGCGTTGAGCGCCGCCGATCACTAACGCGACGCGGGGTTCTGACATGGGGCGGATTGTACGGAAGAATGCCGAACAATTCATTGACAAACCAGGCGGCCGGGGGGATTGTGACGCGTTCCGATGTCCAGTGATTTCCCCTCGACCGCGTTGTCTACCCCCGAACTGCCGCCCGACCTGATCGCCCGATTAAACGGCGAACTGCGGGGCGAAGCCGTGCTGGCGTGGGCGGAATTTGACCTGGACGAATCGAACCGCCTGGCGCGGTCGTTCGCGGTGCTGACGGCGGAGGACCTGTTCGTCATCGACGGCACGGTCGTGGCCTATGCGATCGAGCAGATCAGCGAAGCGAAAATCGTCGAGGGGCTGGGGATGGATCGGCTGATCGTGCGGACGCCCGATCGCCTGGGCGAAATGCGGTATTCGCGCCGGTGCCGACGCGACATCGTGAATCTGCACCGCAAGCTGGCGCGGTTGCTGCCGAACGAGCAGGGCAAGCGGGACGATCGGCCGGCGTGGCTGGATCGGGTGGAATCGCAGGCGGAGCAGCAGGAGCGGTGCCCGAAGTGTGGCGACTTCATCCCCGCACATGCCGACCGCATCTGTCCGCGATGCGCACAGAGTCGGGCGATCTTGTGGCGGTTGATGGACATCGCCAAGCCGTATCGTGGCGCGATTTTTTTCTCACTGGGGCTGACGCTGTTCCATTCGCTGATCGCCAGTTCCGAGCCGCTGGTGCGAAAATATCTGATCGACAAGGGGATCGTTCCCGTGCTGAAAATGTCGAATGCGGAGCGGCTGCATTCGCTGTGGTTCTGGGGGGCGGTGACGGTGGGGGTGATTTTCCTGAGCGAAGCGATCGGCGGCTGGCGCATGGGTCTGCTGTCGAACATCGGCACGCGCGTGACCGCGGACCTGCGGCACAAGGTGTACGAGCACATGCACTCGCTGAGCCTGCGGTTTTTCAACAAGCGCCGCACGGGCAGCCTGATCACCCGGGTGACGGCCGACACCGACCGCATCTGGGATTTCATCGCCTTCGGGTCGATCAACCTGGTGCGCGATTTCGCCATGATTCTGGTCATGATGACGATCATGTTCTGGCAGAACTGGCTGCTGGCGGTGATCGCGCTGGCGCCGTTGCCGTTCATTGCGGTCGCCACGTACCTGCGCGGCAAAAAGATGCACAAGCTGTTTGGCCGGATGTGGAATTACTGGTCTCGGGTGAGCGCGGTCGTTGGGGACGCGCTGGGGGGCGTGAAAGTGGTGAAGGCCTTCGCCGGTGAGGGACGGGAAATCGTCCGGTTTGATCGCCGGAATGACGCCTTCACGGAAAAAGAACTGGAAGTCAACACGATCTGGTGGCAACTGCAGCCGACGGTGTCGGGCGCCATGCGGCTCGGGGGCCTGAGCGTGTTCATCTTCGGCGGATATCTGATCATCAAGCACCCGGAAGACCCGCGAAACACGATCGGCACGCTGCTGATGTTCGCTCAATATGTGAACCAGTTTTACGGGCCCATCAACGAAATCGCATCGAGCTCCCGCATGGTGACGCGGGCAGCCAGCAGTGCGCAGCGGGTGTTTGAAGTGCTCGACACGCAGCCGGAGGTGTACGGCAAGTCGAACGCGGTCAAGAAAACACAAATGCTGGGGCGCGTGGAATTCCGGAACGTCGGCTTCAGCTATGAAGGGCAGCAGCCGGCGCTGCGCGATGTGAGCCTGACGATCGAGCCCGGGCAGATGATCGGTCTGTGCGGGCACTCCGGCGCGGGCAAGAGCACCTTCGTGAACCTGCTGTGCCGATTCTACGACGTGACCGAGGGGCAGATCCTGATCGACGGGGTGGATGTTCGCGATTACGACCTGCAATGGCTTCGCCAGCAGGTGGGCGTGGTGCTGCAGGAGCCGTACCTGTTTCACGGGACGATCGCCGACAACATCCGCTACGGCCGCCCCGATGCTAGCGACGCCGAAGTCATCGCCGCCGCCAAGGCCGCCAATGCCCATGACTTCATCGTCGGCGTTCCCGATGGGTACGACACGATGGTCGGCGAGCGCGGGCAGAGCCTTTCAGGCGGTGAGCGGCAGCGGGTCAGCATCGCCCGGGCGATTCTGCACAACCCGAAAATTCTCGTGCTCGATGAGGCGACCAGCTCACTCGACACGGAAACCGAACGGCAGATTCAAGAAGCGATGGATCGGCTGGTGACCGGACGAACGACGATCGCGATCGCGCATCGGCTCAGCACCCTGACGGCCGCGGACAAACTGGTCGTGCTCGACAAAGGGCGCATCGCCGAGGAAGGCACGCACGAAGAACTGTTCAGCCGGCCGGACGGGATTTATGCCAAGCTCTACCAGACGCAGATGGAAATGAATGCCCGCATCGCCGTGCGGTAAACGAACGCCCGCGTTGGGGGGTATCACCGATTGGAGACGTCATGACCCTGCGTGATTACCTGCTTCAGCAATATGACTATGTGATCTGGGCCGACGAACGGTGTGTCGCCGCGGCGGAGCCGTTGACACCGGAAGCGTATCAAAAGGATTTTGGATTCAGCTTCGGCTGCGTTCATAACGTGCTGGTTCACATGATGGGGGCTCAGTCGGTTTGGCTGGGTCGGCTGGTCGATGGTGCGGAACGGCATTTTCCGACGCCGAGGGAAGTCCCCTCCTTGCTGGACGTTCGGGATCGCTGGATCGGCGTGCATGATGATTTCGCACGCTATCTTCTGACGCTGACGGACGAATCGCTCATGGAGACGGCGACCTACACCCGCCGGGGCGTGCAGGCGTCGACGCCGCGATGGATGGTGCTGACCCACGTCTTTGACCACGCGACGTATCATCGCAGCCAGTTGAACAGCCTGCTGAAACTCGCCGGTGGAGTGCCGGGCGATTTCAGCTTTCAGGGACGCTGGCGCCAGGCGGCGGGGGAAGCGATCTGACAGGGTCGGCTTTTTTGGCGACCTGCGACAAATTGGTGTATACTGCCCGGTTCATCTGTAGGAGGATGCAACAGCATGGCTCGTGTCGACCTTGAAAAAGTGGCGAAGGTGTATCCCGGCGGCGTTCGGGCCGTGAATTCGATCGATCTGGCGATCAAGGATCAGGAATTCATCGTGCTGGTCGGGCCCTCCGGGTGCGGGAAATCGACCACCCTGCGCATGGTCGCGGGCCTGGAAGAAATCAGCGAAGGGGCCATCCGGATCGGCGATCGCGTCGTCAACAATGTGCCCCCGAAAGACCGCGACATCGCGATGGTGTTCCAGAATTACGCCCTGTACCCGCACATGTCGGTCTACAAGAACATGGCGTTCGGCCTGAAGCTGCGCAAGTTTCCGAAGGATGAAATCGAAAAGCGGGTCCGCGAAGCGGCGCAGATCCTTGATATCACGCATCTTCTGGAGCGAAAGCCCAAGGCGCTTTCGGGCGGACAGCGGCAGCGCGTGGCGGTGGGCCGGGCGATTGTCCGCGAGCCGGCCGCGTTCCTGTTTGATGAACCGCTTTCCAATCTGGATGCGAAACTTCGCGTCACCACGCGCGCCGAAATCAAGCGGCTTCACCAGCGCCTCAAGACGACTACAATCTATGTGACGCACGATCAGGAAGAGGCGATGACCCTCGGCGATCGGATCGTCGTCATGAAAGACGGGCTGATCCAGCAAGCGCAAAGCCCGCTTCAGACGTATCAGATGCCGGCGAACCGGTTCGTCGCCGGGTTCATCGGGATGCCGCCGATGAATTTCATCGACGGCGTCATCAAAAACGAGGGCGGCCAACTGGTGTTCGAAGAAGGAACGCTCAAGAACGCCAAGGTCGCCGAGCAGCGGTCTGACGAGCCGCAGGTGATGGTCGGCGAGTTGACCTTGCCGGGGAATGGGTTTAGGTTACCCGTTCCCAGTCATTTGACGGGGGCGATGTCTTCCTATGTCGGAAGGCACGTGGTGCTCGGAATTCGACCGGAGCACTTCCATCCGCAACCGATCGCCAGCGCCGGACCGGCGGTGACGATGGATGTGGATGTCAATGTCATCGAACCGTTGGGCAACGACATGGACCTTTACCTGACTACGCCGCATCATCCGCACGTGGTCGCCCGTGTCGAAAGCTCGTCGGATGTTAAAGCCGGTACGCGGGTCAAGATGTATGTCGATCTGCCGAAAGTTCACTTTTTCGAGCCCGGCGTGACCGGGGCGAACCTTAGCCTGTCGCAAGCAGAGACCCATGCCGTCGCGTAACGCCACGACATGTTCTTCTGCCGCAGGCCGCGGCTATGCGACCGTCACCGGGGGTGGCGGGGCGTAGTCCCGGGCGTTTCGTCCTCGTGTCCAACTTCGGATCTCGAAAAAGTGGCCGCGCAAGCGGCCATGTTTGTTTTTGAGAGTTGATCGGTTGATGAGCTGACAAGTTGATTCTGTGGCCGCCTTGAAGTGTCAAACGGCTGCGGGTCACTCCTCAGCAGATCAACGAATCAACGGTTTCAACAATTAAATAGCAAGGAAGTTTGCCATGCCCAATCCTGATCTCATCCGCGGTGTTGATTCCATCGCACGCGACAAGAACATCGAACGCGAGCAGATTTACACCGACATCGAACAAGCCATCGCATCCGGATTGCGCAAGCACTTCAACACCGAAGACACCAGCGAGTTTCAGGTCAAGCTGGATCGAGTGACCGGCGACATTGAGGCCTGGCGGAGCGGCGAGCCTTTGGATTTGAAGGGCACCGTCGGGCGCATCGGCGCACAGACCGTAAAGCAGGTCATGATCCAACTCATCCGCCAGGATGAGCGCGGCAGCATCTACGAAGAATATAAAGATCGCGTCGGCCAGATCGTCACCGGCACGATCGCCCGCATTGAGGGCAGCACCATCATCGTCAGCCTGGGTCGCTCCGAAGGCATCATGCCCCGGTCCGAGCAAATTCCCGGCGAACAGCATTCGGTTGGCGAGCGTATTCAGGCATTGATCACCGAAGTGCGCGATACGCCGAGCCAGATCAAGATCATCATGTCGCGCAGCCATCCGGAACTCATCCGTCGGCTGTTCGAACGCGAAGTGCCCGAAGTGCAGGAGCGTACGATCGAAATCAAGGCGCTCGCCCGCGAGCCGGGTTTCCGCACGAAGCTCGCCGTCAGCTCGATCGACAGCAAGGTCGACGCCGTCGGCGCGTGCGTGGGCGTCCGCGGCAGCCGCATCAAGAACATTGTCGAAGAACTGGGCGGCGAAAAGATCGACATCGTGCGGTGGAACGAGTCTTCGCAGATTCTGATCAGCAACTCGCTCAAGCCGGCTGAAGTCGCCGAAGTCTCCCTATGCTTTGAGCTGGGGCGTGCGACGGTGATCGTGAACGAAGACCAGCTTTCGCTCGCCATCGGCAAGCGCGGCCAGAACGTCCGGTTGGCGGCCAGGCTCACCGGGTGGGACGTCGACATCCTGACGCCCCCGGAATTCAAGAAGGCCACCACCCGGCTTGAGGCCACGCTCAAGAGCGTCGAAGGCGTCACCCAGGAAATGGTCGACAAGATCATCGCACTGGGCCTGATTGACGTTCGCGACGTAGAAGAAGTGGGCGAACAGCCCCTGATCAACGAAGTGGGCATGACCGAGCAGCAGGCTGAGGAAGTCGTCGATAAGGCGATCGAGGAAGCCAAGTTGGTCGTGAAAGAACAGGAAGCGGAAAAGGCCGCGAAGGAAGCCGCCAAGCGTGCCGGTACGCCGGACCTGCTGGCGGCATTGGGTGCGGCATCGGCCAGCGCCAAGGCGGAAGCGCCCGCCACCGAGCCGGCCCCCGACGCCGACCCGATCGACGCCCCGGCCCAGCCGGTCGGCGCCGACCTGATCGAAGCCGCCTCCGCCGACGCCGCCGAGCCCGAAGCGGCGGTCACGTCCCAGGACGTGCCGCAGGAACCGCAGAACGTGGAAGCGTGAAGAATTGCAGTTTGTGTTACGCAACCTGCAACTGGACGGACAATGCAGCCGCTTAAGCCATTCGCGATTCGCGGGTGGGGCGATTGCGAATGACTAGGAGTTTGGTTTTGGCTAAAGGCATACGAGTCAGTCAGCTCGCCAAAGAACTGGGTGTCGAGAACAAGGTCATCCTCGAGAAGGCCAAGTCCGAGGGGATGAACGACCCCAACGGCAAGCCCTACCTTCACTCGAGCACGATGTCTCTCGGCGCTGCCGAGACGTTTCGCGCCTGGAAGGCTGAGGGCGCGCTCGATGCGCTGATTCAGCAGTTCGCAGGCTCGTCCTCCAAGAAGAAGCCGGCGGCCAAGAAGAAGGCCGCTGAAAGCGATGCTTCGGACGACGAAGGGAATGTGGCAACGATGGTCGGTGAGCCCGAGGCCGAAGCCCCCGCGGCGCCGCCTGCCGAGCCCGAGCCCGCTGTCGTTGAACCGACCGTCGAGCCCGTGGCCGAAACCGCCGCGCCTGTCGAGACGCCGTCCGTTCCGGAAGCGGCTGAGTCCGCATCGGAGCCGGAAGTTGTCCCCGCGCCCGAAACCGCGATCCCGGCCCCCGCGCCGGTGGCTCCGCCCGCGGCGGCT
>JBQCCH010000345.1:0-3416 GCA_051962375.1 Tepidisphaeraceae bacterium | reverse complement strand
ACTGGCATCCTACGACAACGTGCGAGCCCACCGCCTGCCGCCGTGCCTTCAAAATGCCAATCCGACGGGTGTGATGTGGCGGCAGATCGACGGCACGTGGTCGCAGGCTTCGCTCTGACGCCCGACTGCCGCGACGACGAGTGTTTGAGTTCCGACGTTCCGTGATCAAGGACTGCGCGATGGCCCGCGAAGACGCACTGCATTTTCAAAAGGACTTTTCCGCGGCAGAGCTCACCGACCGTCGCCGCCGGGCGATGGCCGCCATGGCCGGCGGATTGGCGGTGCTCGCCGGCGGCAGCGAAGTGCCGGGCTTTGAGCCGGTGCGTCAAACCAATGACTTCTACTACTTGAGCGGCGTCGAGGTGCCCCCGGCGTATATCCCGAGGGCTGCGTCGGCGCCCGGCGGCGGACGATGTGTGCTGTACCTGCCGCCGCTTTATGAAAAACACGAAAAAAGCGACGGCCCTTCCCTGAGCGATGAAGACGGCGCGTTCGTGCTCGCGCGCAGCGGCATCGTCGAAGTGCGGCCGCTGAGTCGGCTGATGGCGGATCTCTCAGACCATGTCGGCACGTTCTGGGTGATGCGCGCCGCGGCTGAGGGCGCGCGGCAGTGCCAGGATTCGCTTCGCCACTACGCGAAAACCGTGTTGGCCGATCCGCTGGATGGTCGGCCCAGTCGCGAAACGCACCTGATCGCCCGGCTCGCCCAGCTTTCGCCGCGCGCCGAATTCCGCGATCTTTCGCCGATCGTTCACAAGATGCGGCTGATCAAGTCGCCGGCCGAACTCGATGTCATGCGCGCCGCCGCCCGGCTGACGACCCTGGCCACCCTGGAAGCGATGAAAGCGACCCGGCCCGGCGTGTACGAATTTCAGCTTGGTGCGATCGCCGACTACGTTTTCGGCATCAACGGCGCCCAGGGCAGCGGCTACCGCCCGATCATCGCCACCGCCGGCAACATCTGGATGATGCATTACTGGCGCAACAACACCGCGTTCAGGGCCGGTGACTTGGTCCTGTTTGACTACGCGCCGGATTACAACGGCTACACCAGCGACATCGGCCGCATGTGGCCGGTCGACGGCAAGTATTCGCCGGCCCAGCGCGAACTGTATGGGTTTGTTCTGCAGCATCACGCGGTGCTTCTGGAACTGATCAAGCCGGGCAAGACTAAGGACCAGGTGCTCGGCGAAGCCGCCGCGCGGATGCGGCCGGTGATCGAGGCGACGCATTGGTCGAAGCCGATTTACAAAGCCGCCGCGCATAAACTTCTGGAGAGCAAGCGGCCGCTCAGTCATGGCGTTGGCATGGCGGTGCACGAATCGACCGGCTGGGAAGACCAGCCGATGACGCCCGGCTTGGTGTTCGCACTCGATCCGGAACTTTTCATTCCGGAAGAGCAGCTTTACATCCGCGTGGAAGACACCGTTGTCGTGACCGAAACCGGCGTCGAAAACCTCACGGCCGCGTGCCCGCGGGAGATGGACGTCGTCGAACGAATAATGACCGAGGCAGGCATCTTGCAAGATCACCCGCCGGTGCACACGAATCCGGGCCGCTGATCGACCGATTTTTCCGATGAGCTACGACAAAATCCACATCATCGACAGTCATACCGGCGGCGAGCCGACCCGCGTGGTCATCAGCGGCGGCCCCGAGTTGGGCAGCGGCTCGCTGGAAGAGCGCCGGGCGCGGTTCGCCGACACGTACGACGCATTCCGCTCCACCGTAGTCAACGAGCCGCGTGGGAGTGATGTGATCGTCGGCGCCTTGCTCGTGCCGCCGGTCAATCCAGCGTGCTGTGCCGGAGTGATCTTTTTCAACAATGTCGGCACCCTTGGCATGTGCGGCCACGGGACGATCGGTCTGGCGGTGACGCTGGGACATCTGGGGCGGATCGGGAAGGGCGTTCACCGGCTGGAAACGCCGGTCGGCATCGTGTCCTTTGAGTACGACGGCAAGCACGCGGCGGCGATCGACAATGTGCCCGCTTACCGGCATGCCAAAGACGTTGCCGTCGACGTGCCCGGCTACGGCCGTGTGGTCGGCGACATCGCTTGGGGCGGGAACTGGTTCTTCCTCGTCAATCGGCATGACGAAACCATCGCCCTGGAAAACGTCGAGCGGCTGACCGATGTCTCCTGGCGCATCCGTCAGGCATTGAACACGCACGGCATCACCGGAAAAAATGGCGGCGAGATCGATCACATCGAGCTGTTCGGCAACCCGCTTGATCCGGCCAACCATTCGCGAAATTTCGTCCTCTGCCCCGGCAAGGCGTATGACCGCTCGCCCTGCGGCACGGGAACCAGCGCCAAGCTCGCGTGCCTGTATCTCGACGGAAAACTCAGGGCCGGCGACGTGTGGCGGCAGGAATCGGTGGTGGGCTCGGTCTTTGAAGGATCGGTGCAGGTCATCGACGGCGTGGTGCGCCCACGCATCCGCGGAACGGCCTACATCACCGCCGAATCCACGCTGCTGGTGGATCCGGCCGACCCCTTCGGCAAGGGGATTTGCTGAATGGCCACCAGCCACGTCATCGTCGTGGGGGCCGGCATCGTCGGAGCGTCGGTCGCTGAAGCGCTGGCGCTGGATGGCCACCACGTCACCGTGATCGATCGCGGCCCGATCGGCGGCGGGGCGACCGCGGCAGGGATGGGCCATGTCGTGGTGATGGACGATTCTGAAGCGCAGATCGCCCTGACCGCGTACAGCCAAAAACTCTGGGACGAACGAGCCGACACCTTGCCCAAAGCGGGCGAGCGGCTCGTGTGCGGCACGCTCTGGGTCGCCGCCGATGATGAGGAAATGGCCGAAGTCGAGCGAAAGCGCGATTTTTATCACGGACGCGGCGTTGAAGCGGAGGTGCTCGACGCCAAAGGCCTGCGCCGCGCGGAACCGAATTTGCGCGAGGGCCTGGCGGGCGGGCTGCGCGTGCCGGGCGATTCGGTGATTTATCCGCCCCCGATTGCCGCGGCGATGCTCGCGACCGTCAAACGCTGCGGCGGCCGGGTACTGCTGGGCCACCGGGTCTCAGAAATCAGCGGCCATCACGTGCGCACGGCCGACGGCACGGTGCTCGATTGCGACTACGCCGTGAATGCCGCCGGCACGCACGCCGTTGAGTTGTGTCCGCATTTGGACCTCAAGCCGCGAAAAGGGCATCTGGTCATCACCGACCGCTATCCCGATTTCGTGCGGCACCAGCTGATAGAGCTCGGGTATCTCAAATCGGCACACAAATCGAGCGGGGCATCGGTCGCATTCAACGTGCAGCCGCGGCCGACCGGGCAATTGCTGATCGGCTCCTCGCGCCAATACGGCGACGATTCGCGCGAGATCGATTACGCGATTCTGGCCCGCATGCTGGAACGGGCGACGGCTTACATGCCCGAACTGGCCTCGCTGTCGGCCGT
>JBQCCH010000344.1:0-5170 GCA_051962375.1 Tepidisphaeraceae bacterium | reverse complement strand
CAGCATCCGGCAGCACTCTTTCATCTCGGCCATCTTGATCCAGTAGCGATCCCAGCAATCGCCGAGCACGCCCATTTCGCCGCGCCCGACGATCACATCAAATTCCAGCTCCGGATAAATGCTGTACGGCCGATCTCGGCGCAGATCGAACGGAATGCCGCTCCCGCGGATCATCGGGCCGCTGAGTGCCCAGTCGACGCACAGCTGCCGGCTCACCACCCCGATCTTGGCCGTCCGCTTGACGAAGATCGGGTTGTACGTGAGCAGGCGGTTGTATTCGTCGAGCTTCGGCTCAAAGTAATCCAGGAATTCGGTCAGCTTGTCCGCAAAGCCCGGGGGCAAGTCCCACGTCACGCCGCCGATATTGATGTAGCTGAGCGTCAACCGCGCGCCGCACATCTGCTCAAACAGATCGAGAATGAACTCCCGCTCGCGAAACGCATACAAAAAGGGCGTGAATGCCCCCATGTCCAGCCCATACGTGCCGAAGCTCACCAGGTGCGAGGCGATGCGATTCAATTCGCAGGCGATCACGCGAATGAATTCCGCCCGGCGGGGCACGGTGATGTCGGCGAGCGTTTCCACCGCCATCGCCCAGGCCATGTTGTTGTTCATGGCCGCCAGGTAATCCAATCGGTCGGTGTACCCGATGTACTGGTTATACGGCAGATTCTCGGCGATCTTTTCCTTGCACCGGTGCAGATACCCCAGGTGGGGCGTCGCCTGCGTGACAATCTCCCCATCCGTGCGCAGCTCCAGCCGCAACACCCCGTGCGTGGAAGGGTGCTGCGGGCCCATGTTGAGGATCATCTCCTCGCCATGAAATTGCCCGTCATGATCAAGATCGCCGCCCGCCAGGGCATAGCTGCGTGAGGTTGTGGAGTCCGTTTGCAAAGCCCGCCGATGATAGTGGATGGCGTTCGCGAAGAAAATGTGTATGATCCTCCCCCGAATAAAGAGATAAAAAGGGTCAATAGGGGCCCTTGAGAAAAAGAAAAGCAGGTTTGCCACATGGACGAGTTCCCCCCGCCCGACGCGCAGGAAGTCGAAGATACCCTCGAAACGAAGCAGATCACGACCGCGGTTCCCCGCGATCAAATGGACGAGGTGCACGAGCACGCGACCATCCTGATGGATGCCGTCGCCCAGTTGCCCGAAGGCGATCTCATCAATGAGATGATCGCCACCTCGCTCAAGCTGCTGCGCGACAAGAACAATCGTGCCGATCTGAAGTTGATCAACACGTCGCTCAAGGAATTGCGCTACGCGCTGAAGATTTTTGAGCCGTACAAAGACGTGCGCAAGATCAGCATCTTCGGCAGCGCCCGAACGCCCGAAGCCCACGACGACTACACCGCGGCCGTCGATTTCGGCCGACGCATCGTCGACAAAGGGTGGATGGTCATCACCGGCGCCGGCGGCGGCATCATGGCCGCGGGACACGGCGGCGCGGGGGCCAAGCCCTCGTTCGGCCTCGCCATCCGCCTCCCGTTTGAGCAGAAGACCAACCCCTTCATTGAGGGCGATCCCAAGCTCATCAACTTCAAATACTTCTTCACCCGCAAGCTGATGTTCGTCCGCTCCAGCCACGCCGTCGCGGTCTTCCCGGGCGGATTCGGGACGATGGACGAAGGGTTCGAAGTCCTCACGCTCATCCAGACCGGCAAAGCCCCGCCGATGCCGATCGTCTTCGTCGATCACCCCGGCTCCAAGTTCTGGCAGGGCTGGGAACACTTCGTCAAAGACCAATTGCTCGGCACCAAGGTCATCAGCCCGGAAGACGTCAATCTCTACAAGGTCACCCAGAGCGTCGACGAAGCGATGGACGAAGTCACCCGCTTCTACAGCAACTTCCACTCCACCCGCTACGTGCGCGACACCCTGGTGATGCGCATCCAGCGCAAGCCGTCGCCGAAGCAGATGGACGAAATCAATCGCCGCTTCGGCAGCATCTGCGTGAAAGGGCGGATCGAACTGAGCGACCCGCTCCCGCTCGAACGCGACGAACCGAGCCTGCAGAACCTGCCCCGGCTGGTCCTGCAGTTCAATCGCCGCGAGCACGGCATCCTTCGGCTGTTGATCAATTACCTCAACACCGAAGTCTGATCCCCAACCGGGATCGCTTCCCCGCATTCCGGACACCGCTCGGCCGAGGCGCGCAAGTCGTAACCACAGTTGCGGCACCGCCCCTCGGCCGTCAGCGGGTGCGCGCGGTCCCATCGCCGCTTGAACATCACCCCCATCGGCAGTAACACCGCCACGATCGCCGCCGCCGCGTAAAACAAGGCGCGGTCGAAATCGTTCATCCGGTAATGCCGCGCGAACACGATCATGCCGCTCATCCCCAGCAGCAGGCCCGCACTCACCCCAACGCACGCCGCCCACGGCCAGAACCATGCCGGCGTTTCTCGCCAATTGTTCGACATCCCGCACTCCTCGCCAGGCCCCACATGACGCCGCCCGGCACAATACGTGACCCGGCCGTCCTCGCCCGTTAGCATACCCCGCATGCCGCCTCCCCCGCTGGATTATCGCACGTCCGGTTCCGACATCCACAGCCAGGTGACCACCGCCCTGGAATTGCCCGGCGTGAAAGTCACCGCCAACCTAGGCGTGGTGCGCGGCATCGTCGTGCGATCCCGCAGCGTCGTCGGAAACCTCGGCGCTTCGCTCCAGACCATGTTCGGCGGAAACATCTCGATCTACACCGAACTCTGCGAGCGCGCCCGCCAGGATGCGTATGAACTGATGATCCAGCACGCCCGGGCGCTCGGCGCGAATGCGGTCATCGCCATGCGCTACGACGCGAACGAAATCGCCCCCGGTGTGACCGAAGTCCTCGCCTACGGCACGGCCGTCGTCACGGCGCCGGTTGATCCGTCAGCGTAGGGTGTCGCGACTATTCAATTTTTAAGCTCAAGACGCTGTCCGCACTCGGGGCAAACTGCCGGAGACGCTCGACAGCCATAGCCGCATTGCGGGCAAAGCGGCAGTTCGGGACCTAGCATCGGCGGCGGATCGGGCGCGGCAAAACGCCGGTTGAGATAAACGCATAAGACGATGCATGGCGTGAGCATGAACAGGCATGCGATCAGGGCGACATACGATTCGTATTCTGGAATCATCCCCGGTTGTCGGTCCCACCACCACATAACGAGCGGCATAAACCCCACTACAGGAAGAACGATCAATATAAGTGAAAGACCGCGAATGACCTGATGAAGGAGTGGATCGCGCCGCGGATACATTGGCCGCTCCAAGCGTGCTTTTGACCTTCGGTCGAGAATCCAGCGTTACAACGCTTCCAACCGCTGTTGCTTGTCCAGCTCGATCAGGGCGGCGATCAATTCGTCCAGATTGCCGTTCATGATCGCTTCAAGATTGAAGTTTTTCGTGCTGCTTTCCTCGCCGCCGAGGCGGTGATCGGTGCAGCGGTTCTGGGGGAAGTTGTACGTGCGCACGCGCTGGCTGCGATCGCCCGAGCCCATCATCGCCTTGCGTGCCCCGCGCTGGGCCGCATCCTGCTTCGCCTGCTCCGCCTGGTGCAGCGTCGAGCGCAGCAACGCCCAGGCCCGCTCCTTGTTCTGCGTCTGCGATTTGTGCTCGGTCATCTTGAATGACAACCCGCTGGGCTTGTGGCGAATGAACCAGCCGGTTTCCACCTTGTTCACGTTTTGCCCGCCCGGCCCACCGCCGCGGCAGCCGAATTCTTCGATGTCCTTCGGATTCACTTCAATCTTCACATCCGCCAGTTCCGGCAACACCGCCACCGTCGCCGCGCTGGTGTGAATGCGCCCCTGCGTTTCCGTCTCCGGCACACGCTGCACGCGATGGCCACCCCCTTCATATTGCAGATTGCGATACGCGCCGTTCCCCTTCACGTTCACGATCACTTCCTTGAACCCGCCGCGCTCCGCTTCGGAAAAATCTGAGACCTCATACCGATACCCGTGCGCTTCACAGTATTTCCGGTACATCTCAAACAAATCGCGCGCGAACAGCGCCGCTTCTTCGCCGCCGGTGCCGGCACGGATTTCCAGGAAGAAGCTGTCGACGCGGTTGTCTTCCGCGGCCACCAGCTCGTCCTTGATCGTCTCGATGAGCTGTTCCGCTTCCGCCTGCCGCTCGGGCAATTCCATCGCGGCAAGCTCCGCCATCTCCTTGTCGGCGCCGGCGGCCAGTTCCGTCAGCTCGGCGACCTGCTGCAGTGTGCTGCGGTACGACCGATAACTGGCCACCAGCGCTTCCAGCGAGCCGGCCTCTTTGCTGATCGACACCAGCCGCGTCGGATTCGACAGCACCGCCGGGTCATTCAACTGAGCCTGCAATGCGTCGTAATGGGCGGCGGATTCGTCGAGCTTGCGGATGAGCGGTGATTTGGAATCGGGAAGCATTCAAAGTCCGGGATGAATCGAGCGATGTAAACAGCCGAGGCGACGAAGAAAAATATCGCCGTCCACTAACGCCGAGAGAAAATAGCGGGCTCAAATCGCATCGGACCCGCCATCTTACCGGCGACGAACGCGCCCGTGCAAACGTCGTCCCCCGAATCAGCCGATATCCCCGAGGTGGACCGACCTTCGCTGTTTGCGCAAACGCTGCCGCGCCCGACGCCTTCGGCGACGCTGGCGGCGGCCGTATTGGTGTTGGCGGCGCTGGTGGGCCGGGCCGTGTATTGCGTGACGCCGGTCAATTCCGACACCGCCATGTTCGTGTACGCCGGCAAACTCGTCGCCGCCGGCGGTCGGCCGGGCGTTGACCTGATCGACAACAAGCTCCCCAGCGTGGGCCTGCTGATGAGCGTGCCGTACCGCGCGTTCGGCGCCGACTGGTCGGCCTACGGCTTGCTCGGCTTCGGCTTGTCGGTTCTCGCCTCGCTCCTGCTCGCCCGGGCCGCCCGCCGGGTGCTGGGCGAATCCGCCGCGCTCGTCGTTGCCGTCGGGTGCTGCGTCTGGATGAATTTCACGCCCGCCGTCTATGGGCAATTGCAGCTTGAGACGATCACGACATTTTTTGCCGCCGTCGCCGGCGCGTGTGCGATCCAGATGCTGCGCCGCTTCGACTGGCGCGACGCCTTCACGATCGGCCTGTGCGCCGGCACCGGCGCGTGGGCAAAACCCACCGGCCTGGCCGTGCTCGGCGCTGCGGGCCTGGCGTGCCTGCTCGCCAC
>JBQCCH010000343.1:0-7158 GCA_051962375.1 Tepidisphaeraceae bacterium | reverse complement strand
CAAGCACTCGTTAAGGTTTATTTTGCCGAACTTCAGCTCCGGGACGCTCAGGAGCGCCTCGCGACGGTGACGAAAAACGTCCGCGTTCAAGAAAACAAGGTGAGCGATCTCGCCACCCGCCAGGCCGCCGCCAAGGCTGATCTGCTGCAGCAGCAGGCGCGGGCCGGCGAACTGGATCTGGAAGTTCGTTCGCGGGATACCCGCATCGAGCAACTCCGCGAACAGCAGAACCAGGCGCAAACCAATCGTGAGTACCAGGCTCACCTCGTGCAGATCAACACGCAGAAGGTCGACAAGGCCAAGTTCGAGGAAGAGGCCCTCGGCGTCCTCGAAAAAATCGAACAGCTCACGAAAGACTCCGCCGCCCTGACCTCGCAGCTGGAAGCCGAAACCGAACGCATGAATGCCATGCGGGCCCAGATTGATGGCCGCGTCAAAACCGTCACCGGCGAAATCGACGCCCTGCGTCCCGTTCGCGATGAGGCCGCCGCCGCCGTTCCGGAAAAAGTCATGCAAGTCTTCCAGCGCCTCGCCGATCGATACGACGGCGAAGCCATGGAAGCGATCGACAAACCTCACCCGAAGCGCGAAGAGTACATCGCCACGACCTGCAACATCGATCTGACGGTCGATGTCTACAATCGGCTGCACACGCGCGATGACCTTGTGTTTTGCCCCGGCTGCGGCCGGATTCTGTTTATTCCGGAAGGGCTCACCCCGGAAAAAGCCGTTCACAAGCCCAAAGAAAAGAAGACCCGCAAGCCCAAGGCCGATCTGGCCGCGCCGGTGCAGCTGCAAACGCTCGCCAGCAGCGTAGTCTCGTCGGTCGATGAAGAAGAAAACGAAGCCGCCGATGCGTCGGAGCCCCAGGCCTAAGTAAACCGCTGCGTTATGCGTCAATTTCAGATTTACACAGACGGCGCCTGCGACCCCAATCCCGGCATCGGCGGTTGGGCCGCGATACTGATCGACCTGGAGCACCGCACCGAGATCGAACTCACCGGCGGCGATGCCGACAGCACCAACAATCGCATGGAGCTGACGGCCGTCATCGAAGCGCTGTCGTATCTCACGGAGCCTGCCGTCGTGATGCTCATCACTGACAGCGAATACGTGAAAAACGCCTTCACCCAGGGCTGGCTCAAATCCTGGCAGGCCAAGGGTTGGAAAACCGCCGCCCGCCAGCCGGTCAAAAATCAGGACCTTTGGCAAAAGCTGCTGGTGCTGGCCGCCAAGCATCAGATCGAATGGAAATGGGTGCGCGGCCATCACGTTGATCCGCTGAACACTCGCTGCGACGAACTCGCGGTCGCCGCCCGCCGAAAAATCGCCGCCGAACGTCGAGCCGCTCGCGTTTAGTCATCCGCGGATCAATCCCACGTTCACCGCATCACGCCGGCGAAAAATTATTTTTCGCCGGCGTTTTTTCGTATTTCGCCGCGGGGTTAAACCTTTTCCTGCCGCGCTGATATAACTGCGACACCCGTCATTGGAGAACTTATGTCAGATCGAGTGAGAGTGGGCGTGATCGGAACCGGCGCCATCAGCGGCGCGTACCTGGGCATGGCGAAGAATCTGCCCATCGTGGAGATCGCCGCCTGTGCCGATCTCAACGTCGAAGCCGCCCGCGCCAAGGCCAAGGAATTCAACATCCCCAAGGCTTGCACGGTCGATGAAATTTTCACCGACCCGTCCATCGAGATCGTCTTGAATCTGACCATCCCCAAAGCCCATGTCCCGATCGGCATGCGGGCGCTGGAAGCGGGGAAGCATACCTACGCGGAAAAGCCGCTGGGCGTGCATTTTGAGGAGGCCGATCGCCTGCTGCACGCTGCCCGCGTGAACAAGCTGCGCGTCGGCTGTGCCCCGGATACGTTCATGGGCGCGGGCGTGCAGACGGCCCGAAAATTGATCGACGACGGCGCCATCGGCCGCCCGGTGGCGTTCACCGCCTTCATGCTTTCCCGCGGGCACGAAAATTGGCACCCCTCGCCCGATTTTTATTACCAGCCCGGCGCCGGCCCGATGTTCGACATGGGCCCGTACTATCTCACCGCGCTGCTCAACCTGCTCGGCCCCGTGCACCGTGTCATGGGGATGGCCAAAATCACCCGCCCCGAGCGCACCATCACCAGCAAGCCCCTGTTCGGCCAGACGATCAAGGTCAACACCCCCGATCACGTGCTGGGCATGATGGAATTCAGCAACGGCTGCTGCGGGTCGATCATCCAAAGCTTCGCGATGCGCGCCGCCAGCGGGGCGGCCAGCCCGATCATGATCTACGGCACCGAAGGCACGCTCCAAGTGCCCGACCCCAACGGCTTCGACGGCCCGGTGAAGATCTGCCGATTCGAAGAGGGGAAACCCGACGAATTCGTCGAAGTCCCGCACACCTTCGTCAAAGGCTACGGCCGCAGCGTGGGCCTGGCGGATATGGCTTACGCGATCCGCTCCGGCCGGGCGCACCGGTGCAGCGGCGAGCAGGCGCTGGCGGTTCTGGAACTGATGCAAGCATTCCTGACTTCCTCCGAAACCGGCCAGGCGCTCACGCCTACGGTGCAGTACCACCGCCCGGCTCCCATGCCCGCGGATCTGCCGTTCGGGACGTTGGATAACTGAGGCTCAGACGTCTAGCATTCGACCGTGCGATGGGCTTGCTTCATCTTCGGCCTGATGACCTGCGCGACCCTCGCACGCGCGGAGGCGGTCGACGCCACCCAGGACAGCGCCAAGCCGAAAGTCCGCGTTGAACTGCTCGCGAACGTTTCTGCCGTCCAGCCCGGGCATCCGTTCACGGTGGCGTTGCACTTTCGCATCGCGCCCGGATGGCATTTGTATTGGAAAAACCCCGGCGACACCGGCGCTCCGCCCAAAGCCCGCTGGACCTTGCCTGCCGGCGCCACCGCGGGCGAACTGCAATTTCCCGTCCCCCAACGCATCGCCGCCGGCGAGGGGCTGACCGCGTTCGGATATGAGGACGACGTCACGCTGCTGGCCGTCATCACGCCCGGCAAGACAATTGATCAAAAGCTATCGCTCGCCGCCCGGGTGAGCTGGGTCGTCTGTCGTGATGTGTGCCTGAGTGAGCATCAGGACGTATCGCTCGAGCTCCCCGTCGGTCACGAACGGCCGGCCAACAGCGAGCAGTTCATCGACTCAGTCAGCCGCCAACCGCTTCGCGATGCCGACGCCGCTCAACGCGAGATGTCTGTCCGGATCGATCCGACCAATCTCTCCCGCGGCGAGATCGACTTCAATCTGAAGCCCGGCGAAACGCCCGTCGACTTTTTCCCGCCCGCCGCCGATTTTGCCGTCTATCAGAAGCCGCAACTGGATCGCACCGGCGGGGCGGGCGTGTATCGATTGCCGTTCACCTTGCTGCCGGGGTCTCACGACGATTTCACCGGCACCGGCCTGGTTGTTCTGACCGATTCCGCGGGCAAGCGGATCGGCTATGAGTTGCCGTGCGCGTTTCATTTTCCGAAATAGAACCGGATTTTTTCGAAAGGACGAACCTCATGCGTCGAATCCTCACCGCGAGTGTGCTGGCGATCGGTGTGCTGGGCCTGGCAGGTATCAGCCGGGCGGGCGTGAGTGTGGGCGAGCAGGCGCCCGGCTTCACGCTCAAGGATCAATCGGGCAAATCCGTCTCCCTCAGCGATTTTGCCGGCAAAACCGTCGTGCTCGAGTGGTTCAATGACGGCTGTCCCTTCGTCCGCAAGCATTACAAAACCGGCGCGATGAACACGCTGGCGAAAAAGTACGAAGCCAAGGGCGTCGACTGGCTCGCGATCAATTCCACCAGTTCCGCGTCGATCGAAAGCAACGCGCGGGCGGCCAAGAAAATGTCGATCGATCGGCCGATTCTCGATGACAGCAGCGGCACGGTCGGCCACGCGTACGGGGCGACCAACACGCCCGACATGGTCGTCATCGATCCGGCCGGCAAGGTGGTCTACAAAGGCGCGATCGACAGCGTCCCCAGCGCCGACCCGGATGACATCGCCGGCGCGAAAAATTTCGTCGCCCAGGCGCTCGATGAAGTGCTCGCGGGCAAGCCCGTCACCCAGAGCCAAACCAAGCCTTACGGCTGCACCGTGAAGTACAAAGATTAACACCTGAACCGAAGGACGCTCGCCGCGTGAATGGCCGACGTCCGCACCCGCGCGTCGCGGATGACGACGCTCGGCCGCTCTCGTCACAGGGATTGGGGAACAGAACAATGAGTTATGCCGCTCTCGCGATGGCGCTGCTTGCTTCGGTCGCCATGGCTCAAATGTCCACCGCCGCACCCACCACAAAGCCCGCCGGCGAACACACCACCAAGCCCGCCGGCGAACACACCGCTGAACACGCCGGCGAACCGCACCGCATCAACGGGGCGATTCACCTCGGGCCCGATGACGTCTCCCAATTTCCCGACCCGCCGTACGGCTTCAACATCGTGCGCGAGGGCATCCCGCACGGCCGGCTGCAGCGGATCGATTACGCCTCCAAAACCGTCGGCACCACCCGCCACCTGCAGGTTTACACGCCGCCCGGTTACTCCAAAGACCAGAAGTACCCCGTCCTCTACCTGATGCACGGCATCGGCGGCGACGAAAACGAGTGGGAGCGATACGCCCACGTCGATACGCTGCTCGACAACCTGATCGCCGAAAAAAAAGCGGTGCCGATGATCGTGGTCATGCCTAACGGACGCGCCCGCAAAAATGACCGCGCCGAGGGCGACCTCTTCGCCGCCGCTCCGGCGTTTCAGGCGTTCGAGGGCGACTTGCTGAATGACGTCATCCCCACGATCGACGCCCGCTACAGCACGCTCACTGACAAAGACCACCGCGCGCTGGCCGGTCTGTCGATGGGCGGGGGGCAAACGCTCAACTTCGGGCTGGCGCATCCCGACACGTTCGGCTGGCTCGGCGCGTTTTCCGCCGCGCCGAACACCAAGCCCCCGGCCGAGCTGATCACCGATCCGCAAGCGTGCCGATCGTTCGACCTGATCTGGCTCTCCTGCGGCAGCCAGGATGGGCTCATCCGCATCAGCCAAGGCGTGCACCAGGCGCTCAAGGCGCAGAAGATCCCGCACATCTGGCACGTCGCCCGGCACGGCCATGACCCGGCCGAGTGGTCGCAGGCGCTGTATTACTTCGCCCAGAAGCTCTTCACCCCGCGACCGTCGTAGCAGCCGCTTTGCCGCGATTTTCGCAGGTTGACGAATGCAATCGGGCGCTTAAAGTCTACTAATTAAGTAGGGAGAACGCGTGCGACTATCGAAGCGTACCGAATATGGATTGCGGGCGACGGTGCAACTGGCGCGGCTCTGGCCGGCGCATTACGTGCAGTCGCGAGACTTGTGCAAGCTGGAAGACCTGCCCGCCAAGTTTGTCGAATCCATCCTGCTCGCGCTGCGGCGGGGCGGGTTCCTGGAAAGCAAAGTAGGCAGCGGCGGGGGGTATCGCCTGAGCCGGGCTCCGCGTGAGATTAACATCGGCGACGTCATCCGCCGACTCGAAGGCCGCCTCAGCACGCGCGACAACGAAACACCGCGCGATTCCACCCCGGGCAATCTGGGCGTGCACCTGATCAACCAACGCCTGACCGATTCAATCGACAAGGTGCTGAACGACATCACCCTGGAAGATCTGCTGGATGAAATCAACCGCCGCACGAGCGGCTCGCAGGAAATGTATTACATCTAGCGCACGGCGGCCGCAGTCCGGCGATCGCGTTCATCGCTCCGCCGCGCGCGTGCCGGCGGTCGTCCAACCGGCGCTCAATCCCACCGGCGTTCATCCCAACAATTGACGCTCATCCCCCCGGCGCTCAACCCCATTGCCGCAGAATGTCGTGGTAGGTGACGAACAGGAACAGGCTGCCCAGCAGCACCAGACCGACGATTTGGGCGGCTGCCTGGATCTTCGGGCTCGGCGGGCGCCCGGTGAGTTTTTCCACGCACAGGAACGTGAACAGCCCGCCGTCCACGATCGGGATCGGCAGAAAGTTCACCACCGCCAGGTTCGCACTGATCAGGGCCGTGAACCAGATCAACCAATCGATGCCGCGGCTCGCCGCGCTCGTGCCGGCCGTGAAAATGCCGACCGGCCCGCTCAGGTTGCTCACCGGCACCGATCCTTCGAACAATCGGCGGATCGTGAGATAAACCTGGAACAGCGACTGCTTCGTCTCTTCCCAACCCCACGAGGCGGCGATAAACGGATTGTGCGTTTTTCGAACCACCATCAGAGGCATCAGCGGAAGATTCTGCTCGAATCCCATCTCATCCAGCCGCTTGTGATCGACGGCCGACAGCGGCAGGGCGACATCGCGATCGCCCGACGGCGAGGTCAGGCTCAAGGTGACATCCCCCGGCGCCGCCGTCAGGGCGGCGATCACGTCGGGCCAGGATTTCACGGGCGTCGCATTGACGGCAACGATGCGTTCGTCGGACTTCAAGCCGGCCCGGTCGGCGGGCGTGGAATCGAGCGTGTCGGCGATGACCGGCTCGCCCAGATCGATTTCCGGCATCACGCCGATCCCGCGACGGTTCCGGTCGATCTTGAACGACGGATCCAACTGCACTGGCGCGATGCTCACGCCGTTGCGAATCACATTCAGCCGCACCTGGCGATTGTCCTTGGCCGCCTGCTGCGTGAACTTCATGAAGGCTTCGATCGAAGGGGCTTGCTGCGATTCGCCCGTCCCCACGACCGCGACCTGCTCAATCACATCGCCGGGGCGGAGATTGCCCTTGTCGGCCGGCGAGTCCTTCTGCAGGCCTGCCAGTCGCACACGCGGAATCATGCCTGCGATCGACAGCGGCGTGCTGATCGGGTCTGAGAAATACCGCATCAGCGTGGGCTGCACGTCAAACGATTTTTCTTTGCCATCCGGATAACGAATCACCACCGGCACCGACCGGCCGCGGGCGGCCTGCACCGCCTGCACCAGGACATGATCATCCGCCTCTTTGGAAACGTCCTGCCCGTTCACCCGGACGATGCGCCCTTCGCCGATCAGTACCGAGATATCCGGGTCAATGACTTTCAGGTCGTCATCCGATTTTTCCGGCCCGCTCATCGTGCTCGCCGACGCCACGCCGAGCGCAGGCATGTCGGACTCGTTCACATTCGGCGCCGGGGTGACCTTGAGCGTCAGCTT
>JBQCCH010000342.1:0-4715 GCA_051962375.1 Tepidisphaeraceae bacterium | reverse complement strand
AACCTGCTGCTTTACTTCGACGGCTAACGGCATGAGCAATGCTCCAAAAAAGTCACCAGTGTCCCAGCCGGAGCCGGGAACGCGGTCGGTGTCGCCGGAACACCCGACGACAGGTCAAACACCATACTTGCCCCCCGAGTGCAATTCAAGACAGGCGAAGGGGTACCGCGCCGGCGGCGCGGGTCATTGGCAGAAAATGCTTTGGGAAAAAATGTTTTGACGATTGTTGGAAATTGCCCGCCAACGAACATACGGGGGTAAGTGTCCAACATGGCACGTGTGCGATAGCCGCAGAAGTGGACGGGATCTGGCGGGGCAGGTTGCTCGCGGGCGAATCGAAATGGGGGTGCGTGATGGCACGGGGACTGCGGGAATACTTCAATGAATGCCGGTGCGTGCAATATGCGGTGATCGGCGCCCTGTTGCTGGCGACCGCGGGGGCGATCGGGTGGGGGGATCGGCTGGACTTCAGCCGCAGCGACGAAGTCATTAACCAATACGGACCCTTGCCTGAGTGGCTGGAACGTCTGGCCGAACGGCCGGACGTCTTCGAGCCGGACCCGTTTTTGGCGGGCCGGCCCCAGTCGGGCCAACCTCACTCGGATCAGTCTGAGTTGGACCAGGGGCTAGCGGGCGGGGATCTGGCGGAGCAGGGGACAGACCCGGGCGATGCGGCGGCCCAGGGGGACGGTCCGCGGCCGATTCTTGCGGTGGCGGGCTCGCCGGTCGGACGGTTTTACGACCTGGACGACGCGCCCGGGGAACAGCCCTAAGCGCCTCCGAAATAATTTTCCCGACTCGAGCGTTTTCAGGGGCGTGAGCGAGCGCCAACCGACTGATCCCGCGGCGGGCCGCGAATCGGGGTGGCAACTCGATCACGGGGAAGCACTTACGGAGAGCTTCTATGGATCGCGGGTTGCGGGAATTGCTGGAACAGAGTCCGGTGCTACGGGTGCTGGTGCCGGGTTTGCTGTTGGTCTTCGGGGCGTTTGGACTGCTGCATTATGCGACCGATCCTTCGATGATGCCGCTCATTCCGCGGGAAACCATCGAAGCGAGCCACTCATCCGATTGCGATAGCAGCACTGCCTACGATTCGCAGACGGCGACGGCGGATTCGACGACGGCGGATGCGACCACGGATGCGCGATCGGCGGACGCTTCTGACGCGACGGACGCTAAGCCCGACACGACTGGCGCGACGGCCGCAAGCCAGGACGCGGATCCGCAGCCGGCGGGTATGGTGGCGTCGCTGCACGCGTCGGCCGGAGGGTTGGCGGCCAAACTCACGTCGCCCTGATCGGTCTAGTGGATCGATGGAGCGATCCTGGGCGGACAGCCGGCTTCTGGTCGGGCGGTCTTAGCCACCATAAGACGCCAAATTTTTTGACTTTTCGGCAGGCCCGGGCGCGCGGCGGCGGTAAGATGTCGTCGGGTGAGGTGCTGCGCGGATTGGCGACCGCGATGGCGCCTCGGGGCGGCGGTTCTCGGGAGGCCTAAGTGTGATGGCGGGCTGGGCAAGCCAAGGCGCACTGGCGCACGCGATTTTTTGCGTTAATCCGTTTGGATGAGAAGGGTTACGCAAAAACAGTGAAATTAAAATGGCAGGAACGGCCGGCGGGTGTGTTCGGCGACTTAGGCCTGGGGTGGAAGTACGGTGGTTTTGGCGGAGCGTGGAAGCGGTTATGGGGCGAGGACTACGTGAAATTCTCAATGACTCGCCGTGGCTGAAGGTGTTGCTGCCGACGCTGTTGCTGGCATTGGGATTGGGCGGGATTGGGCGTGAAGTCTGGTCGTCGACCAATTCGATTGTGCCGGGGATCAGCAAAGCGTTTTACACCACGCAGGAGTCGGCCACCGGACGGGCGGCGCTGGATGCGTTGTTCGTGGGGCCGGGCGATGCGTACCCGCCCATCGATCATGACGGGCAGCCGGCAGTGCAGGCGGTGGTTTACAAGTGCGACCGGACGGGGACGCGGTGGGTGAATCACCTGATCCGGTTCTCGCCGCAGTACAAGCAGCGGGTGGCCGCGCTGCAAGCGGCCCGGGCGTCGGGGCAGTGGGTGGACCCGAATCGGGAAATCGCCGAAGCCGAAGCCGGCATGGAAGCCAAAGCGCCGGGGGACGGACCCTGGCTGGGGAGCACTGAGCCGGGGTTCAGCGAGGTGACGGGAATTCACCTTCCGCCGGGCGTGAAAATCGAAGAGATCACGCTGTTGGAGCCGTGAATCGCAGGGGGTACCATGCGGGCCGGCATGGATATTCTTGACTCCGAGCTTGGGGGATATTTTTCACGGCAAGTGGTCGAAGCACGTCGTTTTTTCTTCCCGAAGCGCTCGGTCAAACAAGGGTGTGCGGTGATCGGCGGGGGATCGGAACGCGTGGACGGGCGGTACGACATCCAGCGATCGGACGTGCCTTTTTTTGCACTGGAATTTGTGGTGGGGGGCGCGGGGCAAGTGGAACTGAGCGACCGATCCGAGCGCCTGTCGGCGGGCACGCTGTTCACCTACGGGCCGGGCGTGCGGCACCGGATTCAGACGGATGCGAAGCAGCGGTTGATGAAATATTTCGTCGACGTGGAAAAAAATTCGGTATCGGGGCTGCTTGCGCAAACGGGGATCAAGCCGGGCCAAGTGTGGCAGACGTCGCGGCCGGGGGAGATTCAGCGACTGTTCGAAGAACTGGTGCGGGCGGGGGAGCGGCGATCGACCTTCGGTGAGCGGATTTGCGACCGGCTTTTCGAAGCGGTCCTGTACAGCGCGGCCGACAGTGCGGTGCAATCCGGTTCGATCGACGCGGCATCGTTCGCGTGCTACCGCGGGTGCTGCCGACTGATCGAGCAGACGCCGACGCGGTTTCGGACGCTGGAAGCATTGGCCGAAGCGTGCGGGGTGACGGACGCGTACTTGTGCCGGGTGTTTCGTCGATATGACCAGCGGTCACCGTATCAGTACCTGATGCACCTGCAGATGAGCCACGCAGCGGGGTTGCTGTTGCGGCCGAACGCACGAGTGAAGGACGTGGCGGATGAACTGGGATTCGCCGACGCGTTTCATTTTTCGCGGGTCTTCAAGCGGGCGCTGGGCCTGTCGCCCCGCCAGCACCAGCTCAGTCGTGGGAAGGAATTCGATCGGAGCCCGGCGCGCCGCAAGGCCTGACGGATATTTTCAAGGTGAAAAAGCCGGTAAACTGCCCACCCATGCACGGAAAGCTGACGACAACGCTCGTAGACGCCCTCACCGGCCAGCCGGCGAGTGGGTTACGATTGCAAATCTATTGGATGGAACCGACCGGCGACGTTCTGCTCCGCACCACCACCACAACCGCGAGCGGCACCACCAGCAAGCCGCTGCTGGAATCGAGCCAGTTTTCGGCCGGATCGTATCGGCTGCTGCTGCACGTCGGCGACTATTTCGCCGCTCGTTTGCCGAGTGACGCACCGCGATTTTTTGAGCAGTTGCCCGTTCATTTCGTGGTCGCCGATGCATCGACCGACGTTTGCCTGGACATTGTCGTCGCGCCGACGACCTACTCGGTCACGCGGGTTTGATTCTTATGCCTCATTCCACTTACTCTTCGCCGATGCAGCGCGCGATTCGCGGTCCGATCCTTTTGCCTCGCGCCGACCGCACGATCGATTACATCGCGGAAGGGCTGCTGGTGGGCGATTCGCAGGGGCGGCTGACCTTCGCGGGGGCGTGGGCGGATTTTGTTTCGGCCCACGGCGCGATCGAGGCTGAACGGGCGAGCGGATTGATCCTGCCCCCGCTGCTCGATCTGCACACGCATGTGCCGCAATATCCGATCCGCGGCCACTTCACGGATGGGGTGCCTGACGACGCACCCGAAGGGCGATTGCTGGCCGGGCTGAACCGCAATGTCTTCCCCGCGGAAGAACGGTTTGGCGATTTAGGATACGCCCGGCGGATCGTCGACCAGTTCACGGCCGATACGCTTCGCAACGGGGTCGTGGGCGGATGCGCATTTTTGACGGTCCATGCGGAAGCGGCGTTCGACTCGCTGCATCGACTCTCACCGTTGTGGCACGGCGGACTGGTGTTGATGGATCAAAATTGTCCGCCGCGATTGCGCAACAACAGCTATGTGCAGCCTGACCTGCGCAATCTGGCCGAATCGCTGGGTCGGCGGTTGGTCGTGACCGATCGCTTCGCGGTCGCAACGTCGGCACCCTTGCGGCAATACGGTGCGGCGATCGCCAGAGAATTCGGGCTGATGACCCAGACTCACCTGAATGAGCAGCGCGAAGAGAAAAAATTCGTCGAGCAGACGCTCTACCCGGATGCCGACTCGTACACGCAGGTCTATCTTCGTGACGGCCTGCTCGACACAAAGGCGATCCTCGCCCACTGCATCCACATGACCGATGCCGAGTGGGCGATCCTGCAGAGCCGCAAGGCCGTCGTCGCGCATTGCCCGACTTCCAACGCGTTGCTGGGGTCAGGCATCCTGTCGCTGGACGAGGTGATCGACCGAGGCATCGACTACGCCATCTGCACGGATGTGGGTGCGTCGCCCAGCGTGTCGCTCCTGGCTGAGATGGCGATGTTTCTGCTGGTTCACCGGGGCCGATCGCGGCATGCGACGGCGTGTGAGGCGCTCTGGCGAACGACGCGCGGGGCCGCCGAGATTCTGGGGATCGACGATCGGACAGGGACGTTCGAAGTCGGCCGCGAACTGAGCTATATCGTCCT
>JBQCCH010000341.1:0-20712 GCA_051962375.1 Tepidisphaeraceae bacterium | reverse complement strand
TTCCGTGAGTAAACACAAAGAAAGTGTTTCATGATCACATGAAATGCGGTTCGTCATCGAGCACCCTTCTTGTTGCGGGCTTCAGTCAAAAAGCTTGACATTGGCAGGTGGGTATTACGGCATTCGAGCCTGATTTTTCGAGCGATTCGTCACGCGAGGCCTATTGTGATTCAGAACTTATGTTTTTGGACTGCCGCAATCGTCGTGACGGCATCGTCGTGGGTTCGGGCCACCAATTACGACGTCTACCTCGCGGCCGGCCAATCCAATATGGACGGGCGGGGCTCAAGGAGCGACCTGACCGGCAGTCTCTCGTCGTACGCGGCGGTTCAGCAGAACGTTGTGATCAACTATGGCAATCCGGTCAACGGCTTGTCCATGACGGGGTGGACGAATCTGAAACCGGGGTACAGCGTGGACTCCACCCACCCAGTGGCGTTGCCCTCCGGGACGTTCGGGCCGGAGGTCGGTTTCGGGGCGGCCATGCAGGCTGCCGAGCCGGCCGGGCGCGAGGTCGCGATCATCAAGGTTTCGCAAGGCAGCACGAACCTTTCAAGCGATTGGAAGCCGAACGCCACCAGCGGTAAGCAACTGTTCTCCCTTCTCATCAACGACGCCAAGTCCGCCATGGCGAGCGTGGGCGGGCCCGGCGATACAGTTACGCTGCGCGGAATGATCTGGCACCAGGGGGAGAGCGACACGTCCGGTGGCAGCGATTCGGCCTCGGTGGAGCAGACGTATCAGACCGAACTCACTAATTTCATCAACGCCGTCCGAAGCAGCCTGAATGCGCCGAACCTGCCGTTTGTCGTTGGGCAGATCGAGTTGAACAACCACGGATCGGCCGTGCCGACGGCGCAGCAGGTCGTCGGCATGACGCCTGGCTTTTATACCGGCCTGGCCAGTTCGGCAGGTCTTCCGCTGGGTGATGGGACAACTCACTTCAACGCCCAGGGACAGATCCTGCTCGGCCAACGTTTCGCGGAGGCGATGCAGAGGATCGTTCCAGAGCCCGCTTCGCTGGCGCTGTTCGGTCTGGCGGGCATTGTGCTGGGACGCCGCCATCGCGCGGACCGATTAATTGTTCAACCTCGGGAGAATGTGCCGTGAACCGTTGGCTTGCATTTGTAACGTTCCTGGCTTGCGGCGTGCTGATGTCCACCCCGCCCGCCAAAGCCGGCTCGCCAGCCGCCCTGCCGCCTGGCGTGAAGCTGGAACTTTTCCTGCTCGCCGGGCAGTCCAACATGGCCGGCCGCGGCGTGCCCGAGGCCCAGGACAAAGTGGCCGATCCACACGTGTGGATGCTGAGCAAAGACGGCGCCTGGGTGCCGGCCGTCGACCCACTGCACTATGACAAGGTGGGCGTCGACGGCGTCGGCCCCGGCCGCAGCTTCGGGATCGAAGTGGCCAAAGCACGCCCTGGCGCGTACATCGGCCTAATTCCCACGGCCGTCGGCGGCGTGTCGCTGGAAATGTGGAGACCGGGCGGCAAGCTCTACACCAACGCCATCGCCCGCACCCGCGCAGCAATGAAGGACGGTACGCTCGCCGGCATTCTGTGGCATCAGGGCGAGAGCGACACCAAGCCGGAAAAGGTGCATAGCTATCCCGCCCGACTGGACAAGCTGCTGGAAGCATTCCGCCACGACCTCAATGCTCCCGACCTGCCCGTTGTCGTCGGCCAGCTGGGCGTGTTCGACCCGGTGAAGAACGCGCCGCGCGTCGGGTTCAACGCGATGATTGCTAAATATCCGGAAGGTCGAACCAACGTGTGCTGCGTCCAAAGCCAGGGGCTTAAGTCGATCGGCGATAACACGCACTTCGACGCCGCGAGCCAGCGCGAACTCGGCCACCGCTACGCAGAGGCGTTTCAAAAACTGCTGCCCGTTCAGAAGGATAAGCCGTGAAAAGATTCCATTCGTTCAATGCCTGCATCGTGATGCTTGCGACCGCCGCATCATTTGCCCAATCGCCCCCTGCGTCCACGGCGCCCGCTGCCGGCCCGACTGACGACACCACAGTCGGCCGAATCAAGACCGGTCGCATGGCAAAACACTTCATGACTCACCACGAGCAGTACGTGGAGCGGACCAAGCAAGGCGGCATCGATCTCGTCTTCCTCGGCGACAGCATTACTCAATTGTGGTCGAGCGCCCCCGATGTCTGGAAGGCCCACTACGAACCGCTCCGGGCCGTCAACTACGGCATCATGGGAGACGTCATTCAGCACGTCCTTTGGCGCGTCGAGCACGGCGAATTGGACGGCATCAATCCGAAAGTTGTCGTGCTCCTAGTGGGCACCAACAACAGCAAACGCCACGACGCCGAGCCGATCTTCGTGGGCATCAAGCATTTGGTCGACGTGATCCACGCCAAGTGCCCGACGACCAAAGTGCTGGTGCTGTCGATCTTCCCGCGCTTCAAAACCGGCGACGTGCCGGTGCAGATGGAAAACATCAAAGCCGTCGACGCTGAATTGCCCAAGCTCGACGACGGTAAGATGACGCGCGTCCTGAACATCAACGACAAGTTTTACGACGCAAACGGTAAGTTCCGCCAAGACCTGTTCAAAGACGGCTTGCACCCCAACCCCGCCGGCTACGAGGTCTGGGCCGACGCCATGCAACCTTTGCTCGACGAGATGCTCAAACCATGAACGATCTTTTCCCGCGCGATATTTTCAAGTTGATTCGTCCGGTGCTGTTATCGCTAGCACTGATTGAGCCGGCCTTCGGCGTTGAAAAGAGGGAAGCTGGCCAGCCGGCCGCGGAAGCAGCCAGCGGTCGGGCCGTCGAAGCCAAAATGAAGAAAGGGGCGTTTAAGGCCCAGCCGACGCGCACAATCGCCGATCTTCCCGGTTTCACGCCCACGACCATGCCCGAGCGCACCCAGTATGGCGGCGTCAAGCGGTATCCGAAGCTGGAAGCAAAGGGCTTTTTCTACACACGCAAAGTCGACGGCCGCTGGTGGCTGGTCGACCCGCTCGGGTATCGAATGATCGATGCCGGCGTGGCGGCGGTGAACCCGGGCGGGCTGTCTCCAGGCGGGCAGGCGGCGTTTGATAAAACGTTCTCAACGCAGGACCAGTGGGCCTCCCAGACCCGCCAGTTCCTTCGCGACAACGGGTTCGACGGGACCGGCTGCTGGTCGGACGACGACACCCTGCGAAAGAACGCCGACCGGCCGCTCGTCCACACTCGGATCTTCTCGTTCATGGGCAAGTACGGCGGCCACCGCGGCGGCACGAAGCCCCAGGCCGGCCACCAGGGCTACCCCAACGAATGCATCTTCGTTTTCGATCCCGAGTTCGCCGCTTTCGCCGACACGCTGGCGGCCGGCATGGCTGCGTACAAAGACGACCCCTACCTGCTCGGCTACTTCACGGACAACGAATTGCCCTTCAAGCCCGATGCGTTGGACCGCTACCTGCAACTGCCCGATACCGACCCGGGCAGGCGCGCGGCCGATGCGTTCGTGGCCCAGCAGCACGTCGACCGAAGCAATATCACCGACAAACAGCGACAAGCCTGGGTGGCCGTTGTGGCAGAACACTACTTCTCGGTGGTTCACGCGGCCATCCGCAAATATGACCCGAACCACATGATTCTAGGCCCCCGCCTCTACGGCGCCGACCACCGCGACACCGCCCTGCTTCGCGTTGCGGGAAAGTATGTCGACGTCGTTTGCTACAACATGTACGGCATCTGGTCGCCCAAAGCCGACGTCACCGACCACCTTTCTGCCGACAGCGGCCGGCCGGTGATGATCAGCGAGTTCTACGCCAAGGCCGAAGACAGCGGCCTTGCCAACACCGACGGCGGCGGCTGGCTCGTCCACACGCAGGCCGACCGCGGCAAGTATTACCAGAACTTCACGCTCGACCTGCTGCAGTCGCGTGTCGCGGTCGGATGGCATTGGTTCAAATACATGGACAATGACCCGGCCATGGCTTCTGGACCGAATCCGAACGATTCGAACAAAGGGCTTCTTAACAACCGGTTCCGGCCCTACCCGCAGTTATTGCTCGCAATACGCGAAGTGAACGCCTCGCGGTACGCCCTGATCGACTATTTCGACCGCCTACCCCGAAGCGTCCATCACTGAACCAAGTCCCTGCAGGCATAGTCGATTAGTGCAAAGTGTTGGCGGGCGGGACTTGATCAAACGACCGTTTGACGTCTTTACCGGGCAGTTCTCGGTCGGCAAAGTCCAGGACAGCCTGCCAATCGTCGGGCGCCAGCAAGTGCTTGCCGGGCCTAAAGTTCAGGCCCAATCGCTCGCGCGCCCCCAACAACTCGTAGACCGGCAACGCCCCTTTGAAGGACGCCACCGCTGCGCGCCCGTTGGCGTATTGATCGTCGACGCCTTCGGCCATGATGAAAGGGCGCGGCGCGACCATGGCGATCAGCCAGTGCTGGTCGAACGGCAGCCGATCGACCTGGCCCGAGAATTGAGCCAGGTTCGGCCCGACGTGCCATGGGAATCGGGCGACGTAGTCTTCGAGCCCTTCCTTTCCGCCCCGCCCGCGGCCATTGAAGCGAAATGCACCCGTGCCCCCGCACCCCGAGCCGGCCACCGCGACCAATGCGATGCGCTGGTCGAATGCGCCGCAGATCAGCGTCGCCTTGCCGAGCCGCGAGTGACCGAGCACCACAATCCTGGACGCATCCGCAAACGGCTGGGTCTGCAGGTAATCGACCACGCGCGAGATTCCCCACGCCCATGCTGCCAGATCGCCCCATTCGTATCCAGGGTAGGCCGGGAAGAAGCCACTAGACCGGCAATCCGCGCGATCGACCCCGCACGCCTGGTAGTTCCAGGTCACGACCGCGAAGCCGCGGTCCAATGCTGCCTTAAATGATTCGGCCGCTTTTTCCGGGTCGTTCGACGCCGTATTCGGTAGGGTGACTGGCACCGAAGCGGACGTTGGCTCGGCCCCTGGGGTCGGCGAGAATGACGGATTGACGATCACGGGATACCGGCCCGCCGTGGACGCCGCCTGCCCGGGGATAAACACGGCGACGTCGAAGCCGAGCTTATGTTCAGGGCCGAAGCTCAACCGCACTCGACGGAACGCAACATCGCCGGCAAGCGTTTTGTGCTCCTGTTCGACACCTCGCACGTTGCCGGGCGGCGGCGGAACGGAACCCGTAAGATAATGTTCGACAACGGCTTTGATTTCTTTGCGCCGGGCTTGCCATTCATCGGCGGTGCGGACCGGCCGGCCGGCGGTGTCGACGAGCGCGTCGGGCAGCGCATTCTGCTCTGGAAGATGAGCTGCATCGGGAAACTGGCTCAGCATCGTTTGTCCTTCAGCCATTTGGCCGATTGCTACGGCAACCGCCATCGCAAGCCCAGCGAGCCGATGGCGTGTCGTCGATGAGTTGGAAATGAATGTCGGGGTCATTGTTTAAGGTGAGCCGAATCGCGAGGCGATAAGGATTGTGCGGGTGCACGCCTCACCGCCGGACCGCGGCCAGAAAGTATAGCCAATCGCCCGAAAAGTCCCACCACAAAGTATCTCGTGGGATGTATTGCTTAGAGGTAGTTTTACGCATCGCGGTCTGACGTGGACACGGAGGCACTTTTGGAAAGAAAAATAATGATTCCTCGCCGCACTTTGATGTTAATCGCCACGGCGTCGGCGTGTTGTCTTGCAACCTTCGGCGCGGGTCCCGCGACTCAGCCGGCCAGGCCAGTCGGGCGCGTTGTCGACGCGAAGCAGAAGACCGGGCCGTACAAGCCGCAGCCGACGCGTTTAATGGCAGACCTTCCCGGCTTCTCGCCGACCGCGATGCCAAAGCGGACCCTCTTCGGCGGCGTGAAGAGCTACCCCCGGCAGACCGCTACCGGGTTCTTCCGCACTCAGCTCATCGACGGCCGGTGGTGGCTCGTCGACCCGCAGGGTTACCGAATAATTGACGCCGGTGTGACCAGCACCAACCTAGGCAGCCAATCGCCCGAAGCCGCTGCCGCGCTCAAGAAGAAATTCGGCACGCCCGAAGGCTGGGCCGCCCAGACACGCAAGCTGTTGCTGGATGCCGGCTTCGATGGCACCGGCAACTGGTCGAACGACGAGTTGCTCCGTAAAGGCGCCGACCGGCCGCTTGTGTATACCCACGCCGCTCCGTTCATGGCCGAATACGGCGCACGGCACGGCGGCACGACGGAAGAAGTCGGCCACAAGGGCTACCCGAATCGGTGCATCTTCGTCTTCGACCCGCAATTCGCCGAGTCTGCCGACCGCACCGCCGCCACCCTATCGCGGTTCAAGGACGACCCCTATTTGCTGGGCTATTTCACCGATAACGAACTTCCGTTCCCGCTCGATTCGCTTGACCGGTACCTGACGTTGCCAGACGCCGACCCCGGCCGCCAGGCTGCCGAGGCATTCCTGACGGCCAATCACGTTGAACGCCAGAAGCTGACCGACGACGTCCGGCAGCAATGGACGGCCGTAGCGGCCGAGAAGTATTTCTCCATTGTTCATGACGCGATCCGCAAATACGACCCGAACCATCTCATCCTTGGCCCGCGCTTCCACGCGACCGACTATCGAAATCCCGCCCTGCTTCGTACAGCGGCCAAATACATCGACGTCGTCGGCTACAACAGCTACGGCGTTTGGTCGTCGGCCAACGGATTTGTCGATCGCATCTATCGCGACGCCGGCCTCCCGCTGCTCGTTAGCGAGTTCTACGCCAAGGCCGAAGACAGCGGCCTGGCCAACACCGACGGCGCCGGCTGGGTCGTCAAAACGCAGGCCGACCGAGCCAGTTTTTACGAGAATTATACGCTGGGCCTGATCGAATCGCGCGTGTGCGTCGGGTGGCAATGGTTCAGGTACATGGACAACGACCCGGCCGTCTCACGCGGACCCAACCCGAATGACTCGAACAAAGGCATTGTTTCCCGGTATTTCGAACCGTACGCCACGCTGCTCGACACAATGAAACGCGTGAACGACGCACGCTACGCGCTAGCCGATTATTTCGACGCAAGGACGAAACCCTGAGATGGCCGACTCACCCACCCGACAACCGTCGCTCCCGTTCGCCCAATACCGCGCAAGCCATTTTCTCGTGAAAGCGGGTTTGCTGGCAGCATTCGCGGTTCTGCCTTTCGGCGGCACTCTTGCGTTTTCTGCGCAGGCGACCACCCGGCCGAGCGTGGTCGCGGTCGGCGACGAAGCGGATTTTTTCGCCAATCTCGATTTGAACCGCCCCGACCTTGCCGCCGTGAAGGCGGCCGTAGCGGCTTCGAACTGGGACGCAGCGAAGGCGGCCTGGGCGGTTCATCTGGCGTCGCGCGAGGCGCCGCGCTGGCTGTGGACGCGACAAGACCGGCCCGCGATCCAGCGCGCGTACGACCTCGCCTATGGCGGGCTTGGCACGTATGCCGTCAAAGCCGACGCCGTGCTCGCCCGTCATTTCACCTATGGCGGCGTGTCGCGCACGCTCACGCCACACGTCGATTGGCGTCAAGGCCCGGGCACGTGGACGCAACTCTTGAACCGCCACAGTTACTTTCAAGAACTCGGCTACGCCTACTGGGCAAGTGGCGACGTCAAATACGCGGCCGACTACGTGCGGCAACTGACCGACTGGGTCACCGACAATCCCGTCCCCACAACACCGACGATCCTGGAGGCGAAAAACGGCACGCCATGGCGAACGTTAGAAGCCGGCGTGCGGGCTCACACCTGGCTGGACAGCGCCCAACTGTTCATGGACGCCCCGCAGTTCGACGCCCAGGCGAAATACGTATTGACCAAAAGCCTAGTTGAACATGCCCGCTACTTGACCGCGCACGCGTCCGTTTACCGGCCGGGGAACTGGCAAGTGGTTGAGTGCAGCGGCCTGGCTCAAATTGGCATCATGCTGCCGGAGTTCAAGGAAGCCGCCGGGTGGCGCGAACGCGGTTTGTCACGACTGGCCGAGCATATGAACAAAGACGTCATGGCCGACGGCGGGCACTACGAGATCACCCCCGGCTATCACGCCTGGGTGGCGCAGCAGTTCATGACCGTCTCTCGGCTGGGTCAACTCAACGGCTATCGCATGGACGGCCTGATGCGACGGCAAGAGAAGATGTTTGAGTGGCTGATGGCAATAGATAAGCCGAATGGTCACGCCGTGCCACTAGGCGACGGCGGCACGGCCGACGGGCCATCGGTCGCCAATTCAATGGCCGACGGCGCGGCACTGTTCGGCAGGCCCGACATGCGCGCTTTGGGAAGCCCTAATTTGCCAGAGGCGTCGATCTGGCTGTTAGGCCCGCAGGCCTTCGACAATTACCGCTCCGCTGAAGCGACGCCGCCGACGCTGGGCTCGTGCTTGCTGCTGGACTCGCAGTTGTGCGTGATGCGTACCGGCTGGCAGCCGTCGCAAAGTCGGTACCTGCTGTTTAGCGCCGCACCACGTCGCGGAGCGCACAGCCATGACGACGCTCTGGAAGTCGTCCTTTACGCCGGACGGGATCTGCTGTTGGACCCGGGGATTTATAATTACGACCAGCCGCTTTGCACCATCTACCTTCGTAAGTCTGAGGCGCATAACGTGCTGACGATCGACGGCCTGGAACGGGTCAAATCGACGCCGAAGGTGCTGGATTGGACGAGCGACGCTACTACCGATTTCGCCCGTGCCGAATGCATCGGCGACGGCATCCGCCAGGAACGCAGTGTGTTGTTCGTGAAGCCGAATTACTGGGTCATCGTCGATCGGGTCGAGGGCCAGGGCGCCCACGACCTTCGGCGACTGTTCCACTTTCCGGCCGTCCGAGTTGAATGCGACCAAAACTCTGCATGCACGACCTTCGGAAATGGCGAGAACGTCCGAGTAACCGCGATCGACGGCGCAGCCCCCGCACTTACTAACGGCTACTTGCCGACCGCACCGGCCACGGCGGTGCGAGCCCCAGTGGCCCAGTTTCTGACGCACGCAACGCTGCCCGTGACCCTGTGCACCCTGATCAGCGTCGGCGACAACCGCGTGAGCCCGACGGCGACGTTATTGAAATCTGACGTCGCCGGCGAGATTCATCTGCGCGTGACCGGGCCTGATGGTGAAGACGACATTCGTATCGCGCCGGACGCCTCTGACCAAGCTGGCGGAAATCAGGGGGCTGGCGGGGCCGTGCTCGTGCACAAGCCCGCCACAACTTACCCCTGCCCCCCCGCAACGAACCGGCCATAGCGAAGCGTTAGCGCGGCTGAGGATCGATCTCAAGAATCTCAACCAATTGGATCGCCCATGAACAACAGGTCGCACTCCCAAGGGACGTCGCTCGTTCCGATCGAACAGGTCCAAAGTTACGCCGACGGTCGCCCTGCGTGCCGGTTCAGGCTCAACGCCATCGATCACGGTCCGGTGCTGCGATACGGCGGCGGGCCGGGCGATTGCGACTGGCTCGGCGCTCGCGACGTTTGGGTGTGGGAAGCCAGCGGCAAATACTACATGCACTACGACGGCGCCGGCCCGAGCGGTTGGCTGGCCTGCCTCGCGATCAGCGATGACCTTGTCCACTGGGAGAAGAAAGGACCAGTCCTCAGCTTCGGCCGACTGGGTGATGACGATTCGGCGTCCGCCTCCTATGGCGTCACTTATCTCGACCGTGGGCATTGGCACATGTTCTATCTCGGCACGCCCAACACGGCCCCTGCGCCCGACTTCACCCCGGCGTTCCCGTACCTGACGATGAAAGCAACCGCCCCTTCGCCCGAGGGGCCGTGGACGAAGCAACCGCAAGTCATTCCGTTTCGCACCCAGCCTGGGACGTATCGATCGATCACAGCCAGCCCGGGTCAAGTAATTCGCCAAAACGGCGAATACCTCCAGTTCTTCAGCGCGACCCAGGACAAGACGATCGAGCCCGGAGAGAAGCCAGGGGTCGAGCGCACGTTGGCTATCGCCCGTACAAAAGACCTAAACGGCCCCTGGACGGCCAACCCGGAGCCACTGGTGCCGTGCCGCGAGCAAATTGAAAACGCGTCGTTGTATTTTGAGAAAACCACGCAAACGTGGTTCTTGTTCACCAATCACATCGGCGTAATCGACCACGAGTACACCGACGCGATATGGGTCTATTGGAGTAAGTCGCTCGATCATTGGAGGGCCGATGATAAGGCCATCGTTCTGGACGCCTCGAACTGCAAGTGGAGCGATGCATGCATCGGACTGCCGTCGGTAGTGCCGGCGGGGGACAAATTGGCAATCTTCTACGACGCGCCCCGTGAGGGCGGCACCGGGCACATGCGTCGTGACGTCGGCCTGGCTTGGCTCAACCTTCCGCTGAAGGTTTCATAGAGAGTTTTGACGACGCGCATCACTTCGCATTTTTCGGCCAAACCTTGATCGACTGGCGGCCGAAGCTCGTGAGTTCGAACGGGCCGGGAAACGGCTCAGCCGGATTGCGGGCGTGGCCGAAGTAATCGCGATCAAACCGGTACGGCCGGCCGTCGGCCTGTTCGAAGCCGACGCCGCTGATCTGCGTGCGGCCGAGCAGGTCGCTCGTCACCAGCGGCCCTGGCTGAGGGGCGCGCCAAGTCGGTTCCGCGGTGAAGTCGAGATAGAAGCCATCACCCTTTTCAATGACGTGTACGGCCGAGTCGGCGTCAGGCAAGCGCACGGGCCCGGCCTCCCATTTCGACGGCTTGGCGTGGCCAACGAACACATTGCCCGCCATTGTGACCGGCAAGGTCGCCGCGTCGTAGCCGCTCAGGTCGGGCCTGCCGAAGAAAACGTTATTGTAAAATCTCACGTCGCCGGCCGGGTTGTCGTGCATGCCGGCGACGGCCGTCGAATGCGATCGTTGGAACGGCGTCACGCGGCTGTCGTGGGGCACAATCCGGAACTGGCCGGCGAACAAGTTGTGAACGTACGCGGTACCTTGCGAGCGGACGTTCAGCGCGTAGCTGGAGAGCATCACGTTGTTTACCAGCACGGTCGGCCCATGGTTAACCTCCAGGAACATATCCTGCCGGCCGCCCATAACCGATTCGACTATCAGGTCTTTGTCGGTCGCGTTGTCGTGCAGCAGATTGCCGCTGACGAGCGTGCCCTGGGCCATCCAGTCGAGCCAGATGCCGCGATTGCAGCGATAAAGGTGGTTGTCGCGGATCACGGTGTCGATGGCCGCGTGCAGCTTGATGCCCGCCATCTCCGCGCCGTCGAACCGGTGTCGGACATGGATGTCGTGAATGTCGTTGCCTGCGATGACGCTGAAGATGCCACCCAGGCTACCGACAACGCCGGCCTGTTCGCAGTGATCGATCACGTTGTCGTGCACGACGTGATGGCCAACGTTGCTGCCGTCCCAGCCGTGGGTCAAGGCACGGTCGATCGTCTTGACGTAACCGCCGGCGGAGTTCTGAGACTTGTTATCGAATTCGTCGCCATACTTGCCAAGCGAAACGCCGCAGCAGATGGAATAGTTGATGCGATTGTGCTCGATTTTCCAGCCGCGGCTCCAGTTGGTTCCGATTAGCGCGACCTGCTCGGCCGTGGGCGGCGCCCAGGGCGTGGCGGCTTTGGTCAGCGTGAAGCCGCGAACGGTGAGATAATTGACGCCCGTTTTCGACGGGTAGAACACGCACCGCCTGGCGTTTACCTCGACCATTTGCGTGTTCGGATCGACACCCTTGAACTGCGCCCAGACCGTCGTGTCCTTCGCGCCGACTTTGGCGAACCACAGCGGCAGCGAGCCGGCGGGCGAGAGTACTTCGTCAAGCGTGAACGCCTCTGCCAGCCAATCGCCGTTGAGATAGACCGCCCCCGTGTGATGTGTGTGACCCATTGGGCGAAACCAGTCGCCGCGGATGACGTCCCCGAACGGATTGAAGTTGCCGAACACGCTGTTCGGCACGTCGGCCCGCCAGGTGTCACCTTGCACGCGGGTCCAATGCTCCACGCGCTCGGCCCCGCTGATTTCCACGTGGTCGCCAGGCGCAGCTTGGTAGACGATGCGGCGTGCATCTGATTCACCGCCGCGGGGCGGGTCGATGCGCTCGCGGTAGACACCGGCGTGCACGGTGACCGTGTCCCCCGGCCGGGCCCGCGCAGCCGCAGCCGAAATGGTGCGGAGCATGTGGGCAGGTGAGCCGTCGCCCGCATCGTCGCCCGAAGGCGCGACGTGAATCTCGACGCCGGCGGCCATCGTTGTCGGCAACGCCGCTTGTGCCACAAAGGGCCACCACACCGCGAGAGCGGCGATTCCTGGCGTCAAGGCTACTCGAATATGCTGACGCATGTGTGATTCTCGACCGAATGCGGGTCGCGTGCGTTGCACCTTAGCATGCAGCTTTCGCGACAAGCCTAGTACGTGGCCCGTCCGCCGGACAGGTCGAAGCAGAAGCCGGTGCAGAAGCTGGCCTCACGGCTGACAGCCCAGCAGGCCAATGCGGCGGCCTCTTCAAGCGTGCCGCAACGTTTCGCCGGAATTTTGTCGGTCATGTACTTCACTTGGTCTGGGTGCATGGCGTCGACCATGCCCGTGCGGACGACCGCGGGTGCAATGGCATTGACGGTGACGCCGGTCGTGGCCACTTCCTTACCCGCGGCTTTCACCAGACCCAGCATTCCGGCTTTGGTGGCGCTGTAAGGCGTCATACCGGCATTGCCCTCTTTGCCGGCGATGCTGGCGAACAGCAGCACCCGGCCGTAGTCTTGTTTCAACATCGTGGGCAACGCGTGCTTGAGGACCAAGAAGCTGCCGCGGAGGTTCACGCGGTAGACGAAGTCGAAGTCGTCGACCGACACGTCTTCGGTCTTGATGTTGTTGGGCCCGACCACGCCGGCACAATGCACAACGGCGTCAAGCCTTTCGTGGCGACCGAGGACGCGCTCGTATGCCGAAGCCACCGCCGGCTCGTCGCCGATGTCGACTTCGAACGACTCAAATCCTTGAGCCGGCTTACGGTCGAAAACGACGACGCGGGCCCCCTCATCGCGCAGCCGCCCCGCCACGGCGCGGCCGATACCATCAGCCCCGCCGGTGACGACCGCGATCTGCCCGTCAAAACGCCTCTCGAACTTCATCATTGCTCCTTCGCATCGCCTATGCGAGCCGGCAGATTTGCCGTTGCGTGCCCAGGCCTTCGATCGTCAGTTCCATTACGTCGCCGTCACGCAGATAGCGCGGCGGCTTCTGGCCCAGGCCGACGCCTGGCGGCGTGCCGGTGGTGATGACGTCGCCGGCTTCCAGGGTCATGAACCAACTGAGGTAGCGGATCAAAAAATCAACACCGAACACCATCGTATGCGTACTGCCGTTTTGCATCGTCTGGCCGTTTAGGGTCAGCGACATGCCGAGCGAGTCGATCGGCCCGACAGCGTCCGAAGTAAGTAGCCATGGGCCGAGCGGGTTGAACGTGTCGCAGCTTTTGCCTTTGACCCATTGGCCGCCGCGCTCGAGTTGGAAGTGGCGTTCGCTTACGTCGTTGGAAACGCAGAACCCGGCGACGGCCCGCCGGGCCGACGCTTCGTCCGGCAGCCGGCGGCACGTTTGGCCGATGACGACAGCGAGTTCAACTTCCCAGTCGGTCTTCTCTGCATGCCCCCCGCCGAGCCAGTCGGGCCGGAGCGGGATCAACACGTCGTCATACGGACCGACGACCGAGTTGGACGCCTTAAAGAAAATGATAGGCTCGGCGGGCAGCGGCATGTTGCTTTCGGCCGCATGGTCGGCGTAGTTCAGGCCGATACAGATCACCTTTCCCGGCCGCGCCACCGGCGCGCCCCACCGTGCGGTGTCAGGCACTTCGGGCAGGGTTTCTGGGTCAACCTTCGCCAGCCGGGCCATGCCGCCCGCATCGAAGAATGCGCGGTCGTAATCGCCGACCAACCCCGACGCGTCGCGCCGTTGCCCGTTCGCGTCGATTAACCCCGGCAGTTCCGCACCGGCCGGCCCGAAACGCACTAACTTCATTTCCTCTCCTTCGCCAGTTCGCTCAGGTGGTCGCGCATCAGAAGCGTTTCGGACACGTTGTCGACCTCATTGCAGTGTTCCCAATCGACCCAGACGTATTCGACGCAGACCTTTTGCCTCTCGGTCGCGGCGCGCCGGGCCATCGGGGTGAAGTCGATGACATTGGCTTTCATCCCCGCTTGCAGCCGCCCGGGCGCGGCTGCGCGGGCATGGAAGTGGGACGCGTGCGGCATCAACGCGTCGGCCGCTTCGGCGGGGTGGCCTTGGTAGACGAAATGGCCGTAATCGAGCGTGAGCGTGAGGCCAGGCACTTTTTCCAGAAACGTCAGCGTGGCGGCAATGGTCGGGCAGTTGGACCCGACGTGCGCTTCGACCGCGTACCGCAGGCCGGCCTCGGCGCAGGCGGCCAAGCGCCAGGCGGTCTGTTCGGCCGCCCGGCCGATGCCGTCGCCAGTGTCGACGCCGGGCAGGCCGGTCATGTGCGTGGCGCCGGCGGCGTGCGCGAAAGCGACGCAGCGGAGGAAAGCATCACGGTCGGCCGAGCGGACGGCGGCGTCGGTTTCGCTGACGGCGTGCCGCGCCGGGTCCTCGCCGAGTTGGACGAACACGTCGGCGATCGCAAGTCCGCAGTCGTTCGCCAGCCGCCGGATCGAAGCGCCTTCCGTGGAAGGATTTGCGGCCACGTGTTCGGGCCGCAGGTGAGACCGGCCGGCGAAGAGGCCGACATCCACGCCTGCGAAGCTCATCATTCCGATCAGCCGCAGGGCCTGCGCATGCGGGAGCAGCGGGAAAGTAAAGTCCGCGCAAGAAAGGAACAGATCGGCCATAGCGGGTTCAGTTCTCTTGGCTCGCTCCCGCACCGCCAATACGGCGTGAGGCACGATAGATGTCGTTCATCGCGTCGAGGACGTGCCCGGCGTCGCCACCGCCACGAGCCCATTCCAGCAAAGGCCGGCCGGCGTTTTCCTGGAAATGGAGAAAGCCATGATAGCGGGGGCGGACGTAGGCGCGGTCGGTGCTGGGCAGCGTGTCTGCGAAAAATCCGCCGGCCGCTGAGTCGGCCCGCTTATCCGTCCAAGCCGCGCGGTGCGCGGGCTGGCCGCCGGCCAAGGTATAAAGGCCGGCTTGCACGCCGGCCGAGGCGGTGAATTGCATGTAGGCAAGCGCCGCATCGACGTTGCGGCAGCCCGCCGATAGTGCCACGCCCGTTCCCCCGAGCACGCTCCGCAACGGACGGCCGGCCGAATCGCTAATCAGATCGGCAAAGCGAAGCGACTTATTCGTGAACTCGGGCCGGGCGTAATTGCTGTAGCCGTAGGCGAACGGGCAGTAGACCAGTTCGTCCGACCGAGTCATGCGTTCGTAGACCGCGATCGGGTTCAGGCCATCGCATGAGGCGGGAACCAGCCGCACCAACTCGGCCAGCCGGTTCATAGCCGCCCGTGCCGTTTCGTCGCTGGCCCATTCTTCGGGCGAGGTGAAGACCTTCGGGTCGGCTGTGGCAGCCAGCATCACCAAGTGCAATAAAAGGTCGACGTGAAACATCGAGACGGCCACGCGGCCCCCGCGGGCTAGATTCATCAGGTCGTCCCACTTTTTCGGCACGTCCGCCGCTGGAAGCAGGTCGGGCCGGAAACAGGCCACAGGCGTGGCCGCGTCGATTGGCAAGGCGACTAACTGGCCGGCATACACGTACGATTCGTACGACGGCCCGACCGACGCCTCCCGAAAACTGTCAAGCACGTTTTGCTCGATCAAGGCGGCCAAGTTCACGAAGACCCGGCGGTCGATTGAAAAGCCGCACCACGGGTGGTCCATGACGACCAGATCGAACCGCGACGCCAACTCAGCCACGTCGGCGTGGCCGAACGCGTGGAGCGACCGCTTCTCCCACACCACCCGAATGCCTGGGTTGAGTTCTTCGAAGCGTTGAGCGGTTGCGACCAACGGCGGAAACGCGCGGCTGTGGTCCCAAGTGATCCCGCGCACCAAGCAAGGCTCCGTCGACGTCATTGACCCGCCCCCGCCTGCACTAGTTCGGCCGACTGCGCTGAAGCACAAGCGGCTTCAATCACCTGCATGGCCGCCAGACCGAGCGTGCCAGGCGATTGGTTCGTGTCCAGACCCAAGGCGGCGTCAATCAGGTTGTTCGCAGGCGCACGCTCGGGATAGATTTCGCTCTCGGCCAGCGGCGCGTAGTCGGTCTTACCACCATCAAGGGTCGCGACGTTCATTTTGCCTTGCCACAGGTCGAGCGAAAGCACGCCATTGGTCCCGAAAACGCGGACCTCGTAGTGGCGCTGCGTGGTGGGCGTGACGCCGGTACTGGCCAGGGAAACCAGCGACCCGTCGCTCATCGTGAGCGTAAGTACGTTGTACAGATCGACCGCCGCGCCACTGTTATCGAACCGGGCGTAGGCGTCGACCACGTGCGCCCCGGTCAGATAGGTCAGGTAGGCAGCGGCATGGGAAACTTGGCAGTAAATCTGTCCGCCGCCGGCAACGGCCGGGTCACTGTAAGAGCCTTTCGCCGGCGTTAGCAGCGCGCCGGTGCCGTGGGTGACCTCGGTGTTTCGGCCGCGCAGCAGATTGTCGATGGGATTGGTCATCAGCACACTGATCATCTTGATCGTGCCGAGCCGACCTTCGGTGATCAGTTTGCGGCTTTCGCGGCCGTGGCACGTGTAGTGCCACGGACAGCTGATAAGCAATTGGCGGTCTTTCGCCTCGGCCAAGTCGACGAGTTCCGCGGCCTCGGCGGCCGTCAGGGTCATTGGCTTTTCCAGCAGCACGTGCTTTCCCGCGTTCAGCGCAGCTTTGGCTTGGCGATGGTGCGCGTTCGGAGTGGACGCGATGATAACCGCGTCGAGCTGGTCATCTTCCAGCAGCTGGCGCTCGCAGGAAAAGGCGCGCTCGATGCCGAAATGATCTGCCACCCGGCGCGCCTCGATGGCGTCGCGCTTCTGAACCGACCGCAGCGACGCCTTTGGGTGAGCGAACACGGCGGGAATGTGCGCGTAGCTCGCCCACCAGCCCGCCCCGATGATGCCGACTTGCAACGCCATGTCAGGCCTTCCATTCCACGAGAAGGTCGCGCTTCAGTTCCACGCCAAACCCGGGCTTATCGGGGTCGAGCCGGACTTTACCTTCCACCGGCAGGGGCTCGCCGTCGAGGACGTTGAAGATGGGCTGAATGTCGTGCCCCTCACCGACGCTCAAGTATTCGGCGTACGGCGAGTTCGTGTTGGCCATTACGAAGTGATAGTTGTACACACTCGACCCGTGCGGGATCACCGGCACGTCGTAATGTTTGGCCACCGCGGCGATGCGGCGGCAGGCGGTGATGCCGCCGCACCACTGCGGTTCGGGCTGAATGATGTCGGTCGCGCGGGCGGCCAGGATTTCGTGGAACGCCTTTACCTGGTATTCCAAGTTGCCGGTCGCCACGAGGATGGGGCTGATGCGGTCGCGAAGGACTTTGTTCTGCCCACTCGCCCAGCCGTTGGGAAGTGGGTCTTCGAACCATTTCACGTCGTAATCCGCCACGCGTTTCGCCAGGCGGGTGATGAACTCGATGTCCCAGGACAGGTAACAGTCGATCATCAGCTCCATGTCGTCGCCAAGATCGCGGCGCGTGTTGGCGATGAGCTTTTCCATCTTCTTAATGCCGTCGCGACCGCTCTCCACCCCCCACGGGGCGGCCAGCTTCACGCCGAGGAAACCGCGGTTTTTCCAGCTGGCGATGGTGTCGGGGTGAATCGTGACGTAGCACGGAATCGCGTCCTTCGTCTGGCCGCCGATCAACTTGTAAACCGGCACGTTCAATTTTTTGCCGACCAGGTCGTACAACGCCTGGTCCACACCGGCGATGGCCATGCCCACGATGCCGCCCAGGCCGTAGGGCATTGTGGAACGATTCATCTGGTCCCACAGGCGCTCGATGTCGAACGGATCGGCGCCGATGAGGAAGCGCTTGAAGTGTTGTTCGATCACCGCGCATGCGAAGGCGCCGCCGCCGTAATTGGCACAAAAGCCGGTGACTCCTTCGTCGGTTTCGATCTCGATGACGTACGGATCCTGGCCCGGGCCCATCCAAAGCGTGCGAATGGCGGCGTATTTCGGGTAGACGCTCATTGGGTTGCTGATGAGCGAACGCGCCTGCCAGCCACCGCCCCAGTATTGGCTTTCGCCGGCGGCCGCGCCACGCGCGCCCGTGTCGCCTGTTTTGACCAGGTACAACTTCACAGCCGTAATCTTCATTCGTTCTCCATCCACCTCGATCGAGCCGGCGATACTCTGACAGCCGCGACGACCTTCGGCCATTGAGCTTCCGGCCAGTGGTGGTGAAGAATTCGGCAGCCCTCTCGATGACTGCGGTCGCTATTCTTTGACCGCCATCAACTGCACGGGTCCGCGCAACCCGGACGGCTTGCGCTCGTCGCTCGCCCGATAGGGATTCGAGGTGGTTTTGGTCAGCCGCTGATTCACGGGCAGGCCGGCGTCGCCGATCAGGCGATTGATCCACAAATTCGCCACCGACACTTCAAGCGTATTGCCCGCCGGCTTCAGCAGACCGGCCGGTACGGACACGGTCCACGGCTGGCACCATACAACGCCTAATTCCTTACCATTCAGCCGCACCCGGGCCATCGCATGCACGTCGCCGAGCGACAGCTCGTTTGCTCGCAATGCCGCGCCCGATGCGCCGAAGGATGTTTGATACGTGGCCGTCCCCGAGTAGTCTCGAATGCCCGGCTCGGGCCGCTTCGACCAGTCGTCCAAGGTCGCGAATCGCACGGTGGCGGGGCCGCCCCACTTCGGGTCGAATGCTACATCCCACGGCCCCTTCAACGTGGCGACCGCCGTATGTACTACCGTATTTGTCGCCGCGATGACGGGCAGCGCGATCGCGACGTGGCGGAACACCACGAATCCGCTGCCGTCAGGCTCAAAGTGCAGCGGAAGACTCGTGCGGCCGCCCGCTTCATGCGTTTGGGGCAGACGCCGACGCTCGCCGGTGAGCGGGTCCCACCACTCGGCCGCATTACCGCTCACGCGGAAGGTGCAGTTCACATCCACCGCGGTTTCCGACGGGTTGGCCAAGAAATATATCTCGTCATCCCCGTCATGACGGTGGCAGTACCGCAACGGCGCGTCGGCCTCAAAATCCGGGCGCAGACCGCGTGACGCCAGCAGCGCCGCGGTGACGTCGTACCCCATGTATAACTCCGGATACTGCACGACCCGGGTCACGCGCTCGCCGGCGGGCGGGTTAGGCAGCACGGCGACTTTTTTCTCCTTGACCGTGGCAGTCGCTGCGCTGAGCCAGTTCGCGTTGGTCGGCGCGGTCAACGTCCGGCCGTCACGGTATCGCACCACCATGTTGGCACAGATCTCAACGCCGCCCGATCGGCCGCCGTCGGCCGTCACCGCCAGCGTGTTCTCACCTTCTTTCAACAGACGTGTTGCGTCGAACCGCGCGCTTTTGCTGAGCCCTTTTCCCTCGCCTGCGTGCTGGCCGTTCACCGAAGCGTTAAACGAGCCCGTCGCGCGGAGGATTACTTCGGCCGATCGAACGGAGTCGAGGGCGGGCACGATCAGCGTAGTCGAGAAGGTGTGCGGGCCGACCGACGCGTCGGCATCGCGGATCCATTTCGCGGACCCAAGCGGGTCCGGCGCCGGCGTTTCGGGTCGAACCGTCGGGTCATTGACCAACAGTCCGCGGCCGACGGTTTTGCCGGCGGCAGGAATCTCTTTCCACAACTCGCCCGACAGCTTCGCCAGCGCGGCGTCGTCGCCCTGCGTGCCCAACCCCGGCGTGCGAAGCGGCCTGGGGCCGATGACAGTCGCCCCGGCTTCCAGCAGCGACTGAATTTTGCGCAGCAGCGGCAGCGTCATCGTGTCATATCGGGGCAGCACCAGCACGCCATAACTGCCGGCACCGGGCAGCGCCACTCTGCCATTTTCAACATTCGCCTCCATCAGCCGGTCGGGGTCGATGCCGTCGAAGTTATAGCCGCGACGGTCGGGCAGGCCGCCCTGTTCGACCGTGGCCGATGCTGGCGGGCGGAACACGTGCGGCGCGCCTTCTGGCGCGAGATACAACACGTCTGCGACCGGCGTTCCTTGGCGCAGTAACGCCGACGCGCGGGCCAGGTATTCGTGATAGGCCGGCACCATGTCCCACCAGGTTTGCGTGCGTTCCCAGAAGACGCCGTACTTGCCCATCCGCTGACCGGGGTAGGCGTCGAGGTCGGGCTGGTGCTGGTAACGGTGGAAGACGAACTTGTTCACGCCGGCCGCCAATGCCCAGTCGCCCTGCCGCTTCATCGAGGCCGGGTATTGCTGCCACTTGTCCTCACCGCTGGCCGTGAACGACTCTGCTGCGACAATCGGCTGCCCTTTCGTATGGGCGGCACTGGTGGCCTCGATGGTGCTGAATTCGGTCTTGAACCCGAAGCCCTGCGACCAGAACTCGCCCATCTGTATGTCACCGGTGCCCAGCACCATCAGATCGCCGGCCGGATTCATATCGTAGCCTTCGACTGAAAAGTTTAGGCCATTCGCGTGGGCGAAAGCACGCAGTGGCACCAGATGCTCGTCGTGCACCAATTCGCGGGCAGTCTGACGGAGGTCCCATAAAAATCGCTCGGTTGTGGCGCTGTCGGTGACGTATTGCCCCAGCATAGCCGGCAGGTACGGCAGCGGGTCGTAGCCGCGGCGGCGCTTGAACTGCTCCCGGAACGCCCCGGTCCAGTTTTGCGAGCCCATCTCCCAGCTGTCTAG
>JBQCCH010000340.1:0-22195 GCA_051962375.1 Tepidisphaeraceae bacterium | reverse complement strand
GTGAAGCGGGCGACAAGACGATGACCGTCCTGGCGGTCGTGATGCCGGTGTTTCAATCCACGCCCGCGTGAAGCGGGCGACGCCGGCCTCGGCTGGCATAATGTCTACGTCTATCCGTTTCAATCCACGCCCGCGTGAAGCGGGCGACCGCCGTCCGGGCTGCGGTCGCGGAGTCTTTATGTGTTTCAATCCACGCCCGCGTGAAGCGGGCGACGACGATCCCGGACACCGTTCAACAGGCCGTCGTGGTTTCAATCCACGCCCGCGTGAAGCGGGCGACCCGCAAGCACGATTACACGGTGGTGTGGGTGTGGGTTTCAATCCACGCCCGCGTGAAGCGGGCGACGCCTTTGCTATAACTCAAGCTTCAGCAAAGGCAAAGCTCCCGGCCAGCGCGAATTGGCCGCACAGTATCGGCACCCCAGCTGCCGTTCCGGCGGGTGATTCTCCTATTCACTTGTCAAAGAGCAAGTTACGGAATCCGCGAACAGGCCCGAGGGTCTATGCGTGCTTTGGGTTCGCGGGAGAAAAGTCGCTTCCGCGCCCGACGGAGCCAGCCGCAGCACACCGGCGGTCTTAGACGATCAGCGGTCCGGTGACATCGACGGCCGGTTTCGTGCCATGATGCTCCACCTTCTTTCGATTGCCCGAGCCAAGAAAGTAGAACCGGATGCTGTCTTCCGGCGAGGAGTATAGCTCGAGCAGTCGATGCTTCAGCGTCGCAAACTGGGCCGGATCGACCTCACATTCAAAAACCGAGTTTTGCACGCGCTGGCCGAAATCGAGGCAGGTCTTGGCCACTTTCGTCAGGCGTTTGCGTCCCTCGGGCGTTGTGGTGGCGACATCATAGGTCACGAGAACGAGCATAATCACTTCCAGATGAAGGCCGGATAAACGTCCGCATCACCGCGCACGTGCCGCGCCAGCAGGCGGGCTTGCAGATGCACCACCAATCCAACCGTCACTCGTTCATTCAGAAACGGGTGCAGCAGGTGCTTTTGCTTGCGCTTTTGCCAGGCCACGAGCACGGCCTTGCGCGTGCGGTCGTTCATGCGAATGGCGCCCGACTCGGTCTTCTCGAATCCGCCGGCGTCGACCTGCTGGCGGTTGATGAGCGACAGCGCCAGCCGATCTGCCAGAAGCGGCCGCAGTTCTTCCATCAGGTCCAGCGCGAGGCTCGATCGGCCGGGGCGGTCGGTATGCAAAAAGCCCACGGCCGGGTCCAGCCCGCTGCATTCGCTCGCGCAGCGGGCATCGGCAGCGAGCAATGCATAGATGAAACTCAACAGCGCGTTAACGTTGTCCAGCGGCGGCCGGCGCGAGCGGCCGACGAACCGAAAGGTTTCTTTCTGCCGGATGATCAGGTGATCGAACACGTCGAAATAGACGCGGGCGGCGTCCCCCTCGATGCCGCGGAGTTGGTTGATGTCGCCGCACAGGTCGGCCGCGCGAAGCGAACCGGAAAGAAACGCCGCCGCCCGCTCGATCTCCGATGCGGCGGCATTGGCCGGATAGTCGCGCAATGAACGCGCCAGCACCGAACGCTGGTTGGCGATCTTCGCCAGCACGATCGGCCGCACGATGTTCACGGCCAGCGCCGGTTCGTCGGCGATCCGGTATTGCTGGCGGCGCAACAGCACATTGCCCGGCGTAAACCCGCAAACGCGGGCCATGAACCGCCCGCTGCCGCTGAGGAAGCTCAGCGACACGCCGCTCTCACCGCACATCTGCATCAGTGATGGGCTGGCGCCGATGCGCCCGAAGCAGACGATCGACCCGACCGTGTGGATCGGCAGCCGCAACTTCACCACGCGCTTGCCGGATTCGTCCTCGCCACGGACGAGAACGCTTTGGCCTTCCTTGGCAAGGTACAGGCCGTCGGTCGTCAGAAACAGGGTGTTCAGGTGCTGTTTCATGCGTCGGCTTCGTCGAATGGGTCATCAAACGTTTCCGGCGCGGCCAGTTGGCGCTTCAAATACGCGCTCGCCGCGGCGCGAGCTTTCGGCAGGCATAGGTCGATCAGCGAACAGCGATCGCATTTGGCGGAGGAATACTCGGCCGCCGGTGTGCGGCGGGAATCGAACAACTCCTACAACCGCTGGATCGTCTGCTCGGTCGTTTGCCGAAGGATCCCATCGAATGGCACATCCAGCCGCCGGCGGGTCTGCCCGTAGAAAATCGCTCCCGCCTCGACCGGCCGGCCGAGCATCTCTTCGAGACAAAATGCCTGGGCGCACAGTTGCACGCGATCGGCCTCATGCACCTTCGGCCGGCCGCGCTTATATTCCACCGGCGCCACCCGGCCGTCGTCGTAATACTCCACGACGTCGGTTTTGCCGATCAGCCGATGGGCGAATGAGCGGATCATCAGCCCCCGCGCGATCCGCAAGCCCGGCCGCGTCTCGCCGCGGGCGTGATCGGTCTTTTCGTGCAGGTGCTTGCCCTCGGTCGTCAGCACGTTCTCTGCCCACGCATGCTCCAGATGAATCAGCGCGCACTGCCGCGGGCAATACAGCAGGTGCTGCAGGGCGCTGATGGGGAGGAGATCGTCGTCCGAAACGTTCACACCCAATGCTCCACGGTCACGCCTGCGGGCATATCGCTTTCGACGACGCTGATGACGTAATCCGCCTTTGATCGCGGCGGGCGCTTATCGCCGGCGATCTCATCCTTCAACGCCACCTTCACCCGCGCGAACAACTGGTCGGCCCGGGCGTTGCCGAGCTTGTTCTCATGGCGGAAGGCGATGCACTTCACCGGCGACATTCGACCGCGGGCGGCGGAGCGATCGCCCTCGAACATCATGTTCAGCGCATTCTTGAAGAGCTTGAGATCAGCCTCGCTGAAACCGGTCTGCTGCGCCAGTGCAGCATTGATGTAGCCGTAGCCGATATAGAGGCCGTACGGCACAGCAAATTTCCGGCCCATGGTGCGGTTGTCACCCCCTTGGCTTTCTGCTTCTTTCACCGTTGTCACGGCACAGCGCGTGACGGCGAATTCCTGTGAAACGATGCGGTCCACGCTGCGGGCGATTGTCAACTGCACGGGCCCGCGCACCTGGCCGGCGTTGACCTGCGTGGTCATCACCGCGCCGAACGTGCGGACATCGAAGAAATTCATGCACATCCAGCGCGTGAGACGGCGGTCCTCTTCGGCGCGTTCTTCACCCTTGGATTTACGCTTCTTTTCATCGACTTCGATGTTCTCCGCCGCATACGCCAGCGCGTGCTGGTTATTGAGCACGGCCTTTTCCTTCACATAAATGTTGTACTGCGGCCCATCTTTCTCGATCGCCGGAGCAGAGAGCGCGACGAAGTTGCGCACCTTGCGCTTGAGGCAGACGTCGGTGACGAGGCCTTGGCCGGTTTCGGCATCGATGCGCGGCAGATTACCGGCGTCGGGGTCGCCGTTGGGGTTGCCGTCGGTGACGTCGAAGATGTAGACAAAGTCATAGCGGTTCTGGATCGGCGTGCTCACTGGGCATCTCCTTCTTCTTTATTTTGGGGTGTGTAAAACGCCTGCCGCTGGTGGTAATACCCGACGGCGAACAAGCCTTGGTCTTCGAGATTGAACTGCGTGGCGAAGCCGTCGAGCTTGCCCATGATCTCGCCGCAGAGCTTGTCGTGATTGACTTTCAGCCCCGGTTTTTCCTTGCCGAGGCTGGACAAGTGGTGCTGGCTGAGGCGAATTAGACGCGGGAAGGTCGATCCGGGCGTGGCGCTGGCGGCACTGAAGTAGCGGTCTTTGATGGTTGAATTGAGTTGGCCGTTGGCCGCGTCTTCCTGGATGCGTTCCAGTAGGGCGAACAGCCGACCCGTGACATAGGCGGGGTCGGTGCGGTTGAGGTCGAGCGCCACAAGGGCCTCCTTCATTGAATAATGGTTTCGATCGCCTCGCACGAGAACGACCTTGATGGCGGCCACGCGGGCATGACTGACATAACCGTCCGCCCGCAGGCGGTTGAGCATCGCGCCCAGCAACATCGATGGATATGGGCCGCCCGTGAAAATGGCCCTTGCCACCGCGCCGGCCAAAACCGGGGAGACGGTATCGGCGTCGTAGCCTTGGAACCGGCCGTCGCTTACTTTCGCCCGGCCGGTGGCCTCGACGATGCGGCGGATCACCAGCGGTGGGTCGTCCGGACGAGCGCCCACCAAATGCATGTCCTGCAAGTGCTGAGCGAGACGTGCTTCCAACTCGCCCACCGTCGTTTGTTGCCAAAACCGCACGCTCAAGCGCGAGGCGTTGGGAGAAAGCCCAAGGACGTAGAAGCCGACATCGCTGTCACGGTCGAAAGCGTCGCCGTGGGCATGGCCCTCGCGGAGTTGTTCCAGAAACTGCCGCACTTGCAGTGCGCGTTCCTTCACTTCCGGCGGCGCATCCGGCTTGGGAGGCGGACTGTCGCCGAAGGCCGGATCGAAAAAATTTTCCAGGAGTGTGGGCTTGTCGGCCCAGTAGGTGTAGGTCGCATCACCAACGACCGTCCGCCGATCGGGTCGGCCGAGCAGGTAGTTTAGAGCGTTGGCGTATTTAGCAGCTTCGACAACGCCGACGGGGGCATTATAGCTTTGCTCGTTACCGTATGATTCAAAGGCAGTCTTATCTTTATTGAAGACTACAAAGCCTTTTTCGGCTTGACCGCCAGGGTCATACACTCCTTTGATTGCCGGGTGAAGTCGGGCAATTCCCGTCGTGAGTCCGCTTATCAAGGATTGGCCTTGCACCGTCTCTTTTTTCGAAATCAGTTTCGCCCAAACATCCAGGCACTCCTCAATCTCATGCAGGTATCGAGACTGGCCGGCCATCTTGAATACGATATTCTTGCCGAGTGCTTCGCTTCCGTATTTTAAAGCATTGAATTTGCTCGGAGTCCAATTCTCGAGGAAGTCGCAGAATAGTTCATATTCTGGGGTGCATAGGGCTTGGCGAAGACTGCAATGAAAATCCTTAAACAATTCGAAACGGCGCAGCGAGCGACTTGATTGCTCACCTGCTTTTCCTATGCCAAAAACATATTCCGTGTTGTCCCATAAAAAATACGGTCGCTCATTGACTGTTCGTTTCTCTCCGTAATGTGGGACTTCCATCTTTGAAGCAATCGGGCCTTTGCCACCTTTTCCTTCTCGAATGTCTTGCAGATCAATTGATCCATCGCACTTAAGCACTAGGCAGAAGCTAATGCTTTCTCGGCTGAAGCCTACGAGCGCGAGTTCTTGCGCATTTTGGCGATCGGCAGCTAAGCGATCGTAATACTCAATCAGTCGTTGGAAAATCACCCCCGCACCTCCGGACTGAAAAACGACGGCACCCGGATCAGGCCGTCAACCATTTGGGCATGAAAGAATTTCGCCTGCCTATCGTTCTTGAAATCAATATCGTGCAGCATCCAGCCAAGGTCTTTTTTGCGTTGCTCGGCGGGCAACTCATCGGCGGGCGTGGCATCGCCCTCCACTAGCGCGAAGTGGACCGCGCACTCACGCGTACCAAAATATGGCCGGGTAAACGCTTGGCCGCTGCGGGCGCGGCGGTTGAAGATATCGAGATGCTTGGCCTCGTTTTCCTCACCGCCCATTATTTCAAAATGAGCTTCGATCACATACGCCACGTCGCGAAGGAGCAGGGCGGCGCGTTGCTGGCGTTGCTCCTCAACGTACAGGCCGAGATTTCCCGTGCCGGACTTCATCGCCGACGACACGGCGTTCGCGGGGATCTTTGCCGAAACCTCATTGCGCCGCTGCGAGGTGAACCGGATCGGCCGCAATACGCGTAGGCGATCGATCACCCAGCGGATTTCGGGTTTCCAATAGATTGCTTCGACAATCCCACGCGCCGCCGAGGGCGTGATGACGTCATACGAAACTCGTTCCGATTTGAACTCCGGCCGGGAAAACAAAGCAAAATCGCCCCAGCAGTGCAGCTTGATGCCAAATCCCATCCGCTCCTCCCTCTGTGCAAGACAATCTATAAAACGAAGGCTTCCGCGTCTAAACCCATCGCATTCGCCAACAGCCCCGTTTCCCGTGAATAGCCATTGGGGTTGGGCAGGAACCAAAGGCCGGATTCGTGACGGACCAGGGCGGCGTTTTGTTGCAGCTGGCGCAACAGGGATTCGCGCACCCCAACGCCGTACTGTTGTGCGGCCTTGTAGGAGGCATAGTCCAGTGGCTCGCCGGTCTGAAGGCGTGCGATCAATCGATTCGCTTCGTCGTTGTACGGCACAACCACGGGCGTCTGCTCGTCGCGGATGATGCGATACCTATCGGCGGCTGCACGGAACATGAATGGCGCGAGCTTGCGGTGCGATGGCTCATAAGCATTAAATTCGAAGCAGCGCAGCACGTCGTGGGCATCCCAATTCTTGTCTCGCTTCTGGCTCCAGTAGAACAAGCCGAAGTAGGCGCGCACCGCATCGGGCAGGAGGGGATCCGGGAACTGATCGGCGATCTCCCCGGCCGTTTCCGCGGCGGAGCGCAGCAGACCGGGTGGGGGTGGCGTGTCGGCTTCGTAGACATAGACGCGGCCAAGGACGGGAAGACCGGCGACGTCGCGCAATTGTCCCTCGCGATTGCACCGGCCGGCGGCCTGCGCGATTGAGTCGAAGCCGGCCTCGGCGCGGTAGACGCAAGGAAAATCCACGTCCACACCCGCCTCGATTAATTGTGTGCTGACTACGCGGCATGGCTGTTTGCCCTTCAAACGCCGCCGTATATCAGCCAGCACGTCGCGACGGTGTTGCGGACACATGAACGTGCTGAGATGGAAGCAGCCCGCCGCGCTACCCAAGGCTTTGATCAGCGCCTCATACAGTTTCGCGGCATGGGCCTTGGTGTTGACGATGCAGAGCGCTTGGCGTTCGTTTGATAATCGTTCTGCCAACACGGCGTTGCTCAAGGCACCAACTCGCTCGATCGTCACCCGCCGCAGGGCCGAATGGAGCTCGTTGGGATTGGCGATGATTGGCCGGACGTTACTAATGCCGATCTCGAACTCCTTTTCGCGCCATTCCAGCGCCGGTTGCGTGGCAGTGCAGAGCATCACGCTGCAACCATAGTGCATGACGAGTTCTTTGAGGGCCGACAACGTCGGCGCCAGTAGATCGACCGGCAGGGTCTGCGCTTCGTCCAGGATGATGACGCTGTTGGCCAAGCGATGCAGCTTGCGCGCAGGCGTGGTTTTGGCGGCGAAAAGGCTCTCGAACAATTGCACGTTCGTCGTCACCACCAGCGGCGCGGCCCAGTTCTCGCTGGCCAGCTTGTTTTGGCGCGTGTCGCGCCCAGGGTTGAGATTGCTGTGATGTTCGATCAATCCTGTCTCGGCCAGCGTGCCAAGTGCCTGGCGGTACTGGTCGGCGGTTTGTTCGATAATGCTTGTGAAAGGGATTGCCACGACAACCCGCCGAAGCGCCGGGTTCGCGGTTGCGTGGTGCAATGCAAAGGCGAGCGAGGCGAACGTCTTGCCGCCGCCTGTCGGCACATTCAGCGAAAAGAAGCCCGGTGAATCGTTGGCGGCAGCCAAGCAATCGGCCAATACGCGGGCGCGGATGGCATTCACGGGTGTGGACGGCGCGTCTTTTTGTTTCCGGCTCAGAAACGCATCAAGCGCGGACCACAATTGGTCCAATGTCGGCCTAAGGTGGTTACGTTCCGCCGCCTGCGTCGGATTGCAGAACCGTTCGGTGGCCGTGCGGTCTGCGTCGATTAGGCAAGAAAACAACATTCGGCCGAAGAAGGCGAGCGAAAAACCGACGTCCGTCGCCCATTTTCTCGTTTCTCTCCATGGAAGCGCGAGCGCCGGCGGTACCGCGACTTCGGGCGGCAGGGTAATGGGCGGAATCATCCGCTTCGCGGGATCCAGCCGAAATGATAACGCCGACCGGTCATCGAGCGGCGACGCATCGGTAAGACCGCAATGATGCCCGGCTATGGCAAATGCCAACAGTTGCCCTGCGATCCCCGGCACGGTCTGCGCCGCGTGGCGAGCGCCATACGTCGAATGATCTACTCGACCGGTTCCAGTTTCTTCGCCCGCATCTGGATCACCGCCCCTGATGTATCTTTGAAAGGCTCCAGAGAGCTTACCCAGATCATGCCAATTCCCGAGAACTTCGCCCCACGCTTTCGCATTAAAAGCCGACGCATAGCTGGCGGCCAATTCCGCGACTTCTGCCAAATGGGATGACAACAATTCCCATTGTTCGGGGGGGTGATCTTTCAGAGAATGAGCATAAGCGGGTGTCAACGTTGCCCTCCGGCGTAACGGAAGGGGGCGAACGAAACATTCACACAGAAACAGTCGGCGGAGGATTGATCGAACCCGCGACTGATTCCCCTGAGGCGCTGGGCGAAGCGTTTGGAATATTTGCCCAGTCCGTGCAGCACGGCGGCGACCGGAGCATCTTCCGCCGGGCCCCGCGGACCTGCCGTGCGGATAGCCCTGTCTTGGACAGGGATAATGTGCCGTGGCGTTGGTTCTGTGACACCTATGCCGCCGCCGTTCGCAGAATGGACGAGAAACGTAAAACGGGTTTCCGACGCAATCACGAGGCCCCCTCTATGATCCGACTTCAGAGCTCGCAGGTCAGGTCATATTAATATCGCCCTCGGTTGCGGCCATTGTTGATGTTCTTCTCAACAGGCACCCGGCCCTTTTCGAGCCAAGTGGAGGCTGCTGCGGTTGATCTCCTACCGTGCCGCCGTGCATACGCTGAGTCATAGGATCTTGGGCAAACTCTGCGACAGGGCCGCCGCGACTTCCCGGACCAGCCCGACATCCGAATAGCTGCTGAGGGTCAGGGTGTCGATCGCCCGAGTGCATCCGACGTAGAAGTTGGCGCGACCCATCACATCGAGCGGGAACTCGTTCGCGGAAACCAACAGAACACAAAAGGCGTCATAGCCCTTTGCGGATGCGACTGTGGATATCGTTATCTGCCCGGGCGTCCCCAGTGGCTGGTCGGGATGGGCGAACGGCGTGTGCAACGCATCGACGCAGTGCAGTTTTGCCGCCGCCAGAACCTTTGCCAGACGCTCGGCCCGCTTGCGCGCGAACGTCAACACCAGCACGTCTTCCGGTCGCACCTGCTGCTCGGTGACGATAGATCGCACCTTGCTCACCAGCCACAGCTCCTCCTCTTGGATCGAAGCCAGACGGTGGAGGCGGGGGGCTTCGCCGTCCCGGCTGGCGAACCGCACGCGCCAGCGGCCCTCGTCGAAGCGATGAGCTGTTTCTGCTCCAGCGACCTAAGTCGCCTAACTCCTTGGTCGGCACCTTCGCCTTGTCCTGTGCGAAGCTGCCGTAGAGGACGTTGAACGCCGGCTCGATCACCGGCCGCGTGTTGCGGAAGCACTGGGTCATGACGAATGACCGCCCGCCCGGAACGTCGAGCCCCAGCGACTGCCAGTTGGGCCGGCCACGCCCATAAAGATTCTGCGCATCGTCATAAAAGACGTACAGGTTGGGCCCGCCATTCTCGTTGATCCGGCATAGTCCCTTCAGCAGACGAAACTCTTCCTCCAGAAAATCCTGTCCCTCATCGACGTAGATTGCATCGTACGCCAGTTCCCGCAGCCGCTCGGGGGAAGTTTCCCGGACCTGCGTCAACTGATCCAGATATTGGATCGCCCGCACGATTTCCTGCGCGTCGCGCACGTTCTGATAGCGCCAGAGGCCCGCATCCGTCAGCCGCCGCATCAGGTGATTGAAGGACACCACCTCCACCGTGCCGGCCGGAATGTCACGACCCGTGCGTTGGCGAAGCACCTCAATCGCCTCCAGAATCCTGACGACCTGATTGCCCGCGACCATGACCGCGATCGAGGAGCGTTTGTCGATTGGCCCAGCGGATCGGTACCTGGTCGATCGGCCGCTGAGCGTAATAGGGCAAAATCCCGATGGTCACGTTGGCGTCGCTAAGGATCCAGCATCCTTGGCGCTTACATCCTCGAAATTGGCCTTTCGGCTTGATGTGGACGAGAGTTCGTCCATCGGGATGTACATAGACACTGACCACGCGTCCCCGTCGTTGTGGAGATCTGACGCGACGCTTGCTGGGATACCAACGCGTTCTCATTGACAACATAGCCATTACAGATGGATCGTCTTCAGTGTCTGCCGGAATAAGCGGCTGTATAGAACTTAACTGATGACGCCGTAGGGCGGCTCTGAGCGGGCCATCGCCTCGTTCGCGGCCTCGTCATCTTCGGCGGCCATTTCTTCAAATGCGGAATCGAAGGCTGATCGCTGCATATCCAGTGCGATGATCATCGCCCGCAACTGTTCGACAGCGATCTCGGCAAACACTGTCGATGCGATCGGTAGCCGGTCCAGCATGGCAACCAACTGTTGTTGGCGCTGGGCAACAAACGATCCCAGCACCGGGTCCAGTCGTGTCAGACGGTCTAACGCCCTGGCAGGTGCGAGTTTGAGATGAGCTTCGACCGCATGTTTAAGGTGCTGGGGTCGGGTTTGAGGCATTGGCATATCGACTCCTAGAGACTTATGGTTAGTAATTTCCTACCGAGCAATTGATCCTAGAATTTTTCCGTTAGTCGGATATCAAGGGATGCCCAGTGCACGATTTGCAGGTGGCATAGTCAGTCTGATTCAAATACCCCCCCCGGCTTGAACCGTCGTGACGTCCCAACCACACGACATTTAAAACAGCTACGCGATGATCAATTGCTCATAACCACCCGAGCACAGAACTCCATCGGGGAGTTCACCGGAACTTCGCAGATGGTGATTGAGATCTGTTTTGCTGACGCTTTCATTCACGATGGCGTTGATCGCATTCGATTCACACCAGGCGCGAAGAGCGATCGCTTCCTCTCCTGAGGCGCTGACTGTAATGCGTACGGACGCTGGAAGATTCTGCCTAGCCCACGTGGTCGCTTGATTCGGGTCGATAACGTCGAGCCGATTCGGTGCCTTTCTCAGGCCGAGCTGACCAGCCGGCAGGGCGATCGACTTGCGGCGCAGATGATGAGCCGTGATCTCCTGTCTCAGCCATGTTTCAAGTTGTGGCCCGAAGCGATGCAGAAAACGGCGTTCGTCCGACGTCGAGCGTTGGATTTCAATTGCAGCCCATGTTTCAACACGGCGCGCATATGCTCTGGCCTCAACAATCCGTCTAACAATCCAATTGGCGGAAGATTCGTCGGAGATTGAAAATTGATCACTGTCCAGGTTTGCGGCCACGGTGGCCGTGGGAGTTTGGAGCGACGGCTTATCGAGCCGTAGCGACTGTTCCTCGGGCCGGGCAGCGTCAGCGGATAAACTGATGTTCGGTGATTGATCGACCATGAGTGCACTCCCACAAAAGTATTTTCCCTACGGCCTTTCGGTCGTCTCCCACAACGATGAATGGCCGCGTTGAATAGCGTCGGCGACAAATATCCCGCACCGGACTATGGCCGCCGCTGCTGCGCTGTCTCGGGTGAATTGCGGGACATGATCAAGCTGATTGACCGCCGCATGTGCCTCACGCTCGATTGTGACCATTAGGTCAGGCTCAGTTTGGCACAGGCGACGGCGCAACTCGGCGAAGTGCGTCGAATCACTCACCGCAGCGAGCGACCGGCGCAGAATCGCGGGCGTGACAACACCGTCGTGGCGAACAGGCTCGCACGCCACGACGGTTTGGTGATTCGGAACGGGCTTCTTACCATCAGTCAGTGAAGGAAGTTGAGAGTCACGCTGCAGCACCACAAAATGCTCACAGCCGTTGGCTAACTTGCCTATGCGAGCTTCGGCGGCGATTTTCCGCAGTTGCGTCTCGGAAATCACAGGCTGCGTTCCGAGAAGATCCGCGATGGCAACGATGGTTCGCCACTCGCTGGTTCTAGCAAACAGTCGCGTGGCCTGGTGACGCAGGAGGTCTAGGTGACTCCGAGCTTCAGAACGCCACCAGTCGACCTCTTCTAGAATCCGCAGTGCAGAGATCACTCCGGGATCATCTTTAAACGGCCGCTTGGCAGCGCCGCCGATGTCCAGCGCAACCGCTCCTGCAATGAGAACTAATACGCCCCGCTCCACCTGGGTTCGCGATTTACGGTAGCCATAACGGTAAAACTTGCGGTCAAATTCTGTCACCAGAGGACGCGCAAGTCGCACCGACGCCTTTCCACCCGCGGTGAAACTATTAACACGGATGACTCTGAATCTTTGCAAGCGTGCCATGGTCGTCATGGCCGCGAGCCATATGAAGCCAGCTTTATCAGGTGGGGAACCACAATCAATGTCATTGACGGCCATATGTGTCTCCCGATCGGCCAGATGTCGATCGACTGAAACAAATATTACCTAAGAGTAATAATTTTGTCAAGAGATTATTCGCTTTGAAGATCAGCCGGTGCGATTGCCGATATTGCCTAGATGAAAGCGGTGACGACTGTTGAAGCTGCTGATCGGCTGGGCGTCACACTGCATCGCGTCCGCGCCATGATAAATGCCGGCACACTTCGAGCAGAAAAAATCGGACGCGATTGGTTGATTGAAGAACATTCACTACAAGCTGTGCTGTCTAAACCAAGGAAGCGCGGCCGACCGCCCAAATCGAAATAGCGCCGACGGCAAGCACTCTCGATGTGTACCTTGCTTGCGTCAGCTTGCGACCGTGGATACTTCGATGGGCGAATCGAACGGGCCGGCAAGTTTCAAGTTGCTGCAAAGATCCTGCCTCAGTGCTCGGACTTTTGAATAGTCGGTTTCGCTCTCACTAGAGGTCCGCGTTCGCGCCGGTCGTGTAGAGCCGCTTTTTCTTTGGCTGTTGAGGTCCCTAGCCCGTACGCTTTCTGAATGCGACGTAGCAGGGGATTGGTCGGTTGGTGCGATCGGATCGTGCGGACCGCCTTTCGGTGCATTTCGTTGAGTAGGTCGCCCGCGGTCTTCCCGTAGTTGAAGAGCTCGCTTTGTCGCAGGTCGAGCAGCAGGCCGGGTTCTGAATTACGGTCCGCAACAACGCGGCCGGGCCGGTCGGTAAGATTCCGCTGCGCAGCCACGCGAGGCAGCAAGATTAGGGGCAGGTGGCGACCCATGGTCCGGCACAATTGCGTGTGTCAGCAACCAGGGCCCTTTTGGGCTCGCAGCTGGCCATGCCACTGCGTCCATACTTGGCTTGACACTTCCGTCGGACGCAGTTCCCATCTCCCCGAGGCAGTTGCAGTCAAAATGGCGGGTGTCCATGCGAGATCGATGTTGTTTTGCACGACGGGGAAGATACATTGCTCCTGACAATTTGAGATTCGCTTCGCTAGCGAATTGTCTGAGGCATCAAGTGCGACCATGTCCGGTAACGGGCGGGTTTTGGACCTACGGACGATCTGCTGGGCGCAGCCCCTCTACGGCGCCGTCTCCTGACCCTGCTTCAACTGCCCGCACCGGCTGCCCTACAAAGCCGGCGACGTGTGCCGCGCGGATCGCCGGCCCACGGCCACGCATCATGCGTCGGGCTGATGCCCGGCGGGGCGGTTCGGCTGGCCTGCGCCTGCACCCAAGCCCTGCGGCTGCACCTGTCAACGGTGTTGCGGTGAGCATGCCACGAGCAAATGCCCGATGCCGCGCGAGGATGACGGCAAATGGTGGCCGGACAGCAGCGGTAACGCTGGCTGCAACTGCGCCTGACCAATGCCGTGGACGTCGCGATACGCCGACCCAATCCATCGCCTTGCGCTAGCGGCGATTGCCCGGCGTAGGGAGCCATTTTAGAAGCTCTTAGTCGGCCGTAGGTGAGAAGCGCGGGTGGATAATAAATCGAGACAAAAGCTCTGCTCGGCTATGGACTCCATAGTCGCGGTAAAGGGATTTGACGAACGAGTGCACCGTGTGAGTGCTCAAATTCAAGAAGTAAGCAATCTCTTTCTCGCTCTTTCCCGACTTAAGGGCATGCAGTACCTGAGTCTTGCGGCCACAGCCGAAATGGCGATCCGGGACGCCCGGGGCGAGCGTCAAATTCTGCCGGATGATCCAATCTTCGGCCTCGGGTTGAGTGGCCATTATCGCGAACAATGAGGGGCAAAACGGTCGGGGATAGGAGAGCGTCCCGTCCCAGTCTTCACAGAGCGGTATGCAGGCCAAGTTGAATAACCATCGCGGTAGCGGCACGTCGCCCTCGCGAGGGCCAATCGGAATATACGATGAGCAGTGTCTCGTGGCATCGCCACCTGTAGCTGCTTGTACTGCAATCTCCATCTGCTTCCGCACGTCTAAGAACCAGACTGCACTTCCGACTTCGACGCTGGGATGCAACGCGAACAGACCAATCGCTCTATCGATTGACTCCTGCTCGGTCAGCAGAACGCCAACGAATCGGAGACTGCACAACCCGTGGTATGCCAGCCAGAGGTCATATCGAGCCCCGACCAGATCAAAGCACGAACGAATCTCTCGCAGCTGCGACCGCATCGGTATTGAAGTAAGGAATCGCTCCCAAGTGAAGGACATATGTATAGCTCCAGGCGCGGCGAGGCAAACCGCCACCACCGCTAGGTCCCGAGCCCCGCTTTTCTTGCACCGAAAAAAATTCTGTCGATAGGGGCAGTAAGATTTTGTTTGCTGCGTAGAAAACCTTAATCTTCCTTTCAATGATTGCGCAGCGATCGCGAACGCTCGGGGGACGGGCATTTACGCTCGTTGAACTCCTCGCCGTGATCGGAATTGTCGCGCTGCTGATATCCATTTTGTTGCCCGCAGTGGATCGTGCTCGGGCTAGTGCGAAGATCGTGATTTGCGCAAACAATGTTCGCCAGATATGCAATGCGTTGTTCATCTATGCTGGACAAAATGGCGGCAAGCTGCCGCCCAATGTCTCATCGCCAACGCCCATCCAGTGGTGCAATAAATACCAGTGCGGGCTCCTCCTGGGACCGTTCAAACCCTCGCTCGCTTCAAATCCGCCTGTGACAGGCCCAACGGTCACATGTCCAGACGACGTTGGAGGCGTCCGGTCCTACGCGATGAATGTCTGGGCAAGCAGTGCCATCGACCCTTGGATTTTGAGCCAAGGATATGGCACGCCTTGGACACTCAGCGTGCGGAATGCGTCGAGATACATTCTTGTGACCGAGCGATGGTCGACGTCCGGCTCCGACAAGACCGGCTGGCAGGCCTTGGCAACATTGGCCGCATCCTTTGACACGCCTGGGCGGCGATTCGGCGGCGGAACCGGATTGAGCTCTCCGCTTTCGTCACCGCACTTCGGGAAGGCAACTTCAGAACTGCCATATGCTCGTCATCGCACGTTCGGTACAACTGCTCAATGGACTGATCCAATCGGGCGCATCAATATCGGTTATGCTGATGGACACGTCGCCCTCAGGTCAAACGAAGATCTCTATGATAGGACGACTGGCCTGAGCACATTAGAGAGCCTGTGGTCACCGTTAGACGCCGCATTGAACAAATAGGTCGGCGCCGCTTCAGCTTACAGAAATTTTCCCGCCAATATCATTTCCTTCGGGACAGGTGCCCTCATTCGCTCGCATGCGGAGTACCCCCGAAACAATGACCCCGTCAACGTTAGACTCGGCCGGCGTTACCACTGCAACGGCAGCTGCGGCGTTGGAACTTTCATCGAGCGTGCTAGCGATAAGGTCGTTAACGTTCACCTGCTCGACTAGCGTGCCGGAGTGGAAAAACTGAACCTGGACTTTCGTCCATTCCATGGCAGCATCGGAAATATTGACGGTCGCCTGGATAGACACGGAATGAATCGTGATGGCTGGCCCTGCAGAAAATGCGAGATCGGTGGCGTCGCCGACTGCCCACGCTACTTGGTGGGACGCGTCTGAATTCACGGAAAATGTCGCACCCACGGCCTCTGAATCGAATCCATCGCTGAGGTCGGGATCCCACTCCTCAGATCCGACGACCATTGGAGTAGAACCACTGCCCGCGGTTAATTCCGGCCAGTAACTTGCCGTTCCATCTTCCGCTACAATCGCTTGACCGAAAAAGCTGCTTTGCGGGTCTACATTCGACCCATCGGTAAAATAGGAGACTGAGCGCAGGCAACGCGTTTCCAACTGCTCAATAACGGCCGTTCGTGAAAAAGCTTTGGCAAGGCTGTCATTCTGGCGCAACATAGCTGATCCTCTCTATCTGGGCTCGCGACACCATGTCAGCGGCGACGCCCAATAGGTCATAAGGATCAATGTTCTTGCACTTGATGATTCACTTTTCTGGCAGATCTACTGCGACTCGAAGGCCGTAGCCCCGCGATGATGAAGTTTCCAGATCATGGTCGCGGGCCGAAGCCCGACATTGCTCGTCGGAGGAAAAGGCACTCCCACCTCGAATAACGCGCAATCGCGTTCCGAGTTCAATACGCGGATTGGTGGTAAATGATGAGCCCCAATCGGGCCGGTAATTATCTGCAACCCATTCGGCTACGTTGCCGTGCATGTCGTACAGTCCCCAACGGTTTGCGTCGAGTTCCGCTACAGGATGCAGTCTCGCATCGCTATTCTGAGAGCACCAAGCGACGCCATTCATCGTTGGCAAACCGTCAAATTCCTTTGTCTGCCCTGCGCGACAGGCATACTCCCATTCCGCTTCGGTCGGAAGTCGATACCGTTTCCCATCGAGACCGCTCAGGCGTCGGCAGAACTCTTGCGCGTCCCGCCAGCTGACGCCGTCCACGGGGCAGTCTTCCGATCCTACGCTGGCGAATGGCGGCAACTTACCCATGACCTGCCGGTATTGGCGTCGTGTCACCTCTGTGATACCCAGGCCGAATAAGTGAGTCAGTCGTACGGGGTGCGCTCGTTCGTCCGCTTGGTGGCCGATCTCGTAGGGCGAGCTCCCCATCAAAAACGTTCCCACTGGTATCGTTGCGAACTGCATGCCGAGCGAATTCGTGAGCGTTGGCAGGCGAAATTGCAGTTCTGTCGAGTATCGCTGTCGCCGGGCGTAGTTGCTCCAAATCATGCCCAAAGATGTGAGCAAAATAATATCGAGGGCAATGAAGGCGACAAGCTTGGGCGCCCGACGCGACACGCGATAATTGCCATGCAAATAGTTCGTGATGGTCTGAGCCAACGCTTGGGCCGAGGCGATTCGATCGGTTGGCTTTTTGGCAAGACACTTAAGAACGATGCTCGCCAGACTCGCATCGATCGTGCCGACCGCCATGTCGGCAACTTTTCTCGGATTGACGGGCGGACGATTGCAAATGTTCTGCACGGTTTCGTAAAAGGAGCCGTCTACGGGATAAGGGTGTTTCCCCGTCAGTGCGGTGTATAGCAGCACGCCGAGCGAGTAGATATCACTTGCAACGCTGGCACGATCCGATCGACCCGCAACCTGCTCCGGACTCGCCCACGGCACCGATCCGACAATATCGCCCGTCTGGGTTAGCGCTTTGACGTAAAATCCCTGGTCATCTGCGAGATGGGCCAGCCCAAAATCAATGAGACAGGGCTGCCCTGACAGAGCGACGCGGATATTGGATGGCTTCAGATCGCGATGCACGATGCCCGTGTCGTGAGCGGCGTGCAGTGCGTCGGCAATGTCCGCGAACACTTGGAGTATTTTTCTTTGGGCATTTGGAGTGCCTCGGATCTGCCCGATCCAACAGTCGAGGTCGGCACCCGGGACGAAGTCCATCACCAGGTAATAAGCTCCTGTCGGCGTCCTTCCGCGATCAACCACTCCTACGATGCCACGATGATTGATTTTTGCGAGCGATTGAACTTCCCGCTCAAAGCGCGCGGCACTATGCCTGGACACGCCCGCGATCACCTTTAGAGCGACGGTTCGAAGGGTCTTTTCCTGTTCGGCTTCATACACCGTACCTTGGCTGCCCCGGCTGATCTCGCGACGGAGTAGATAGCCGGGGATATGCGGACCGACAAGCGGGGCACCTTCCGTCGTGGCCGAGCCACGCGCTTCCTGGATTTGACGAATTTGACGAATTCCGTCCCTGAGCGCCGTCGTAAGCTCGGGCGAAAGGTCAGGATAGCCGCAGCCGAATTCCTCCGGTGATATCGGATCGCCTTGGTTCCGACGCGAGAGGAATTCGGCGAACGCGTTTTCTATGCGCCTTTCCCGCTCCGTCAGATTTGGTGGCGCGGGGACTTTGGCGCTGCGCAAGTCCATCGTTAGCAGTAGTGAGACAGCGAAGCCAGATTGAGACGAAGCGCCTTTAGTGCTCGCGAGGTGAGGACATAGATCTTACCGACATCCGAGTTCATTCTTGAGGCGGTTTCGTCTATGCTCAGTCCGTCGATATAGCGGTGCAGAATCACCTTGCGATAGCTGTCGTTTAGTAGAGTCAGTGAGCGTTCCACTGTGGCAACGAACTCATGTCCTGCAGCCGAAGCGCTCGGGCTCCGGCGGTAAACCCGCAACTGTTCTAAAGCTTGAAGGACCGATTCCTCGTCACCCAAGCGATCGGAGACGGCATAGGTGCGTCGTCCTCTGTACTTGCGAATGGCGGCCTTGATTCGCAAATTCGCGATCCTCAGGAGCCAATGGTAAAAAGCGTCAGTTCCTTGAGCGACGAAGCTCGGGATCATTCGACAAGCCTCATAGAGGGTTTCTTGTACAATATCCTCTGGGGATATGGTGCTATGCACAGCTGGCGGGTGACGACGCTGGGCATATGCGAGGAGAGTTGGCTCGTAGCGCCGAACAAGGACAGCCAAGGCGATATTGTCGCCCGCCGCCGCTCGACAGATCAAAGCTCTTTCGTCCGTTTCGACCATGGTGTCCCAATCGGTTGGCCAGTTTAAACCATCGAGTCGGCTGTACCAAAAGTTTTCGACTCCAACAAATTACGAGCAACTTGATTGAGATCGCCGAATTGTTGCGGACGAAACAATTCGCATGCTAGCGGGTTTCAGAGAATGGTGCGGCATATGCCGGTTGCGTGTAATATCAAACGATGGTGGTCGCCAATCTTGGGTTGCGTGTCCGAGCGGCCGGAGAATCCCTCGGATGGTTTCAAACCGACTTGGCGAAGTACGCGGATATCAATCAGGGTCAGCTCTGCTTTATCGAAAACGAACAAACGCGGCCCAAGTCTCACGGTGCCTTGCAAGCTCTGCCGCGCGACAGGTGGCGGATCTGCGGATCGCTCTGGCGGGGCATCAACTCGCGGATCAGCTTGTGCAAGACGCAGGCGGGCGATGTTACCTATTTCGTTTCGGCTTGAACTGCAATCGGATAGCACCACACGCCTCTGCTACCGCTCCAGGGGCGCGCATGACGTAGTTATCAACCGATCCGGGAAGCCGGTATCCCGCCAAAACACGGGCTTGGTCCAGACTGACCGGCAGGCCGTGGTGCTGAAAGCAATCGTTTTGCCGCTTATCGATCCGTCGTCTGTCGTTGTGGCCCGCGCCCGATGGCCACTTCTTTGAAAGCGCCTGGAGCGATGTCGAACATCGGCTTCAACTGTGCATGCACGCGATCCAGAGCGGCAGCCACCTTATCGAAAGGCCGGTTCGAATACACGTCAGCCAAGTCATCAGACGCCACCGGCTTGCCATGCGATAAGAACACGCCGGCCACTTCGCCATCGGAGACGTTGCGAACGAGTTGGGCTGCCGTCTTCCGCAGGAATTTGAAGGACAGCCACCAAGTGGGCCGGCAATCCGTCTCACGTTCGATGCGACGACACACCTTAATCCAGGCGTTGCTGATCCGCTGGCGGGTATACGCCGCTCCGGTTGAGGTAATCATGACCAGCGGACTGACAGCGGGACGCAGCTGCCGCCACCAGATCAGTGCCGCTTTCGTCTCCGGCCACAATTCAAACTCGCCGTAGACGCGAGACTTCCGCCGCACGCGTTTGATTGTTAATGGGTCGCCTTCAATCTCATCCCACCGCAGGGTTGCGACTTCGGCTTGGGCCATGGCCGCATTCAGCCCCAGCAGCAACAGCACGCGTTCGAAATCAGTCGCGAAGCGATAGATCGTCACGAGTTGTTCGAGGCTGAACACCTTCACCCCATACCGCTTGTTGGCCGTTTCCTCATCCGTCTCGATCCGCTGCAAATTGACCTTCAAGTAATCCAAGCCATGACGTGGCATCTCCCAATCGAATTCGTCCGAGCGATCCAACCACCGCAGGAACCTGCGAGCTGTTTTGACGTGGTTGGCCACCGCACGCACCGAAATGGGACGGCCGGACCTCTTGCCCGTTCGCAACTTTGATTCCGGCCGGCTCGCCCAATAATTTTTGATCCGCTCGATGGCCGCCGACTTGAAATCCGCCAAATCCATGTCCGGCGTTGAATCCTTCAACCGTCTTGCGTGGCCGGCTTCGACCCGGCCCGATTCCTTTGAGTTCGCTTCAAGGACGCGAGCGGCATAGCGGTCGATGGCTTGGTACAGCGTTACCCCCGTTACACCCGCCGGCACCGGGATGCTGGCGATGCGGGCATTGAGCCGAGCCTGTCGGCTGCGGTGCTCGGCAAACTGCTGGTGCTGCATCTTCCCCGCCTCTGCGATTTCGGTATCCGCCGGCACGATGTTGATGATGTGACCGAAACACTGCCGCAGATAATCCAAGTACGTCGCATAGGCGGCTGCCCCCTCGACGTTGGCGGGCATGGCAATGCTGACGCTGTGCTGATGCTTTCGCACCGCCTCGGCGATCGTCAGCGTTTCGTCGGTCCAAACAGCAGGGGAAGGCGTCTGCTGTGCGAGATAGAACGGCCGGCCCTTCTGAACGTCCGTGCTGAGGGAAACGACTGTCTGCCAAAGCGCCCCAAGCCGCGCATAGGCCAACTGGGCTTTGGTAACGTCGGACCCGAGCCTGAATTTAGGCTGGCCGACCAAACCCGCCTTGCGCCCGAGCTGGCGAAAATACTGGCCGCCGCTGTCAGTCTTAAGTTCTCGTTGGCGAGTTCCCATCTCTTTTGCCTCGATTTCGGGTCCACAGTGAGCCCGAACAGCCCACGGATCAGACAAAACGATACTCGAAATCAGACAAAAAACAGACGAAAATCAGACAAAGGGTGATCGAAGACTCATTAAGATCGACACAAGACTTTATTGTGAGAAGACTTAAAATTTTAAGGCAACGGAGGCGGAGGGATTCGAACCCCCGGAACCTTTCGGTTCAACGGTTTTCAAGACCGTCGCAATCAACCGCTCTGCCACGCCTCCGGGCGTGATGGTGCCGGGGTTGAGGCCGGCGGGGGCAATATGACACGAGCCGCGGTTGACCGCAAGGCGATCAGGCGTGCGGGCGGGCGACGGGTTGATCGTCGCTCATGGTCGTGACGGATTGCCAGCCGCCGTCGGTGCGGCGCCAGGTGCGGGGTTCGGTCGGGCTCAGGGCGAACAAGCGCACCCAGCCGTGGTCGATCAGCGCGCGGACGCCGGGTTGTTCCGCCAGGACGGCGTCGATGTCATCGGGCGCTGCTTCGATGACGACCTGCAGGCGCAGCGGGTCGTGGAACCAGCGGCCGTCGGAGTCGTGGACGGATTGGCGGGCCAGGCCGGTGCGGAGGTCGCCGCCGTTGCCGAGGACGACGCCGATCGTGCCGACGCGCTGGTGCACGGCCTTATTGCCGCTTCCGAAGACGTCGTTGTCGACGGTGGAGGCGAAATACTGCAGGTTGATCCACGACGCGACGACCATCGGCGCGCAGAGGATGAGCGTGAGCACCCGGCGATCGGGATCGAGCCCGGCGTCGTATTCGTGGAGGAATGCGCGGCCCTGCAGGTTCAGGCGGTGCGTGCGCTCGCGTCGTGCGGCGATGAACGCGGCATTTCGGGCAAGGCCCCATTCGGGGCGGGGTTCGGAATAGTCGGCGGCGCGGCGGCGCAGCGCGCGATCGAGCTTGGCTGCGCTGAGGTTCGCCAATCCCAGGGTCGGCGCGCGCTCCTGTCGCACGGCGGCGCCGGCGCGATCGAGCAGCGACCGCAGGGCGGCCACGTCGGGCCCGTGGGTGGCGGGTACGCGGTCAAGATCGAGCAGTTCGATGACGTCGGTTGTCGTATCGTGCACGGCGGGTGCGAAGTGGGTGTCGGTCGGGATGGGCCGGCCGCGTGCGGCGAGGGCATCGCGGACGAGCGGGTCATTCAGCAGGGCGGCGGCAACGCGTGCATTGATCGCGCCGCCGTGCCCGCCGCACGCGCCGCATTGCAGGGCGGCGGCGTGCGGGTTGTTGGCGCTGGTGCTGGCGTGCCCGCAGAGCAAGACGATCCGGGCGAAGCTCGACCCGAAGCTCATGTTGCGCAGGAT
>JBQCCH010000339.1:0-3090 GCA_051962375.1 Tepidisphaeraceae bacterium | reverse complement strand
GGCGCCCCGACAGTCGATTTTGATGGCCCCGCCTTCTGGGGCGACATCTTCCGGTCCAACGTCAACGGCTTCGTCTGCGACAGTCCCTGGTTCCTTACCGGCAACGCCAACTACGTGAAGCAAGGGTATTTGAAGAAAGTGGTGGACTTCACTCGGTTCGCTCACGCCCACGGGAAGAAATTCCAATACATCTGCAATTCGTCGCCGGCCAAAACACTCGCCCCGGCCGCTTGGGATGCGGCCTACGCCCAGCAGTCGCTCGAATCACTGCAGGCCTACCAACTCGCGGGGGGCAGAGCGGATCGCTACATTTTCGAAAGCTGGTACACCGGCCCGTTCACGATCGTGCCTGAGACCCAGCCGAATACGTTCACCCATCTAGTTCGACAGGGGATTCTTTACCTGAAAGGCCCGGGCGAAACGCTGTCGCTTGATCGCAAGGGGGACAAGATCACGCTCACCAACACGGGCGATGTCCCGTGCCTGCCGGCTATTCGTGTGCAGGCGGCCGACCCTCACGCGGTGCGGGTGCGCTTTGGGGCAGATGACGTCACGACGCAGGCACTGTCGCCCGAAGGGGCTGTGCCTGGCCGATTGCTCGACGCTGGCGCTGCCATGGAATGCTCGGTGATCGGCGCTTCGCAGATCCAAGCCTTCTGGAATCCACAAGACCCCAGCAACCAGCCCCGTGCGACGCTGCGGATTCCGTGATCACTCCGTGAGTTCCGGAAGCATGCTGAACGACCATGCGCCGCGGGTTCGCGGCGCACCGATCACACCAACATGGTGGCCGGCTCCTCAAGGAAGCCCTTGAGGGTGACCAGGAAGTTGGCGGCCACGGCGCCGTCGATCACGCGGTGGTCGCAGCTCAGCGTGACGGTCATCATGTTGCGGATGACGACCTGCCCGCCGCGTACGACGGCCTTGTCTTCACTCGCGCCGATGGCCAGGATGCCGACCTCAGGCGGATTGACGATCGCGGAAAATTCGCGAATGCCCATCAGCCCTAGATTGCTGACGGTGAACGTTGCCCCGCTCATTTCCTCGCGCTTCAACTTCTGCGCGCGGGCGCGGTCGACAATGTCGGCCGACCGAACGCGAATTTCCTTGATGCCCATCTGGTCGATGTTGCGAAGCACGGGAACGATCAAGCCGTCCGGCAGCGCGACGGCCATGCCGAGATTCACGTCGCCGTAGCGGGTGACGGTGCTGGATTTTTCGTCGAACGTCGCGTTCATCTGCGGAACGGCCTTCAGCGTGGCGGCCACGGCTTTGGCGACCACATCGCCGATGCTGATGCGAATGCCTTCCTTCTTCTCGTACAGCTCCAGCAGCTTCTTCCGCAGCAACACTGCGGCAGTCATGTCGATGTCGATGGTCTCGTAGAAATGCGGGATCGACTGCTTGCTCTGCTGCAGACGATTCGCAATCGTCTGGCGCATCTTGTTCAGCGTGATCTGCTCGGTCTGGCCGCTCGCCACGCGGGCCGGCAGTTGCGGCGCGGGCTTGGCGGGCTTGCTGCCGGACGCAGGCGCGGCCTCCTGCGGTGCGGGCTTGGATTTTTTCGCTTCGGCAGCCGCAAACACGTCCGCCTGCACGATGCGGCCATTCGGGCCGGAGCCCTTGATGGAAACCAGATCAACCCCCAGATCGGCCGCCACGCGACGCGCCAGCGGGCTGGACACGATCCGCTCGCCCTGACCATTGACCGGGCCGTTGTCATGGGGCGGATGATCGATGACCGCGGTCGCATCCACTTTGCCCTGGTGCGGATCATTCGCGGGCGATTCGGCTTCGCCCCCTTCCGCGCGGTCGGCAACGGTTGCTGCTTTGGCGGGCGGCTTGCGTTCGGGGGTGGCGGCGGCGGGCTTCTTGGCTTCGAGTTTTTCGCCGGCCTTGGTCACCAGTGCGATGGCGCCGCCGACCGGAACTTTCGCCCCTTCTTTGGCGACGATCTGAGCGAGCGTGCCCGTTTCGAACGATTCCATTTCCATCGTCGCCTTGTCGGTTTCGACTTCGGCCACGATCTGGCCGGCCTTGACGGAATCGCCCTCTTTGACGAGCCATTTGACGAGCGTGCCCTCGGTCATTGTGTCCGAGAGTTGCGGCATGGTGATTTCGGTTGCCATAGTTGCCAGGTGCGAATTGCCAGTATCTAAAGATTCAGAGTCGCGCTTGCATTCGTGCAATGGCGACTATCCGCGGTAGCACGCGTCTTTGACCGCTTTGACGATCTGCTCCACCGACGGGAGCATCGCCTCTTCCATGTAGTGGTTGAAAGGAACGGGAATTTCGTCGGAGTGCACTCGCTCGATCGGCGCATCCAGATCGTCGAAGCATCGCTTGTGAAGCTTGCCGATGATCCCATCACCGATGCCGCAGTATCCGTAGTCTTCGTCGACGATGACGCAGCGGTGGGTTTTCTTAATCGAGTTGGCAATCGTGTCGACATCCAGCGGCCGCAGGGTGCGAACGTCGATGACTTCCGGATCGAACCCGGCATTGACCAATTCCTCGACGGCCGGGCGGACGGCGCGGCTCAGGGGACGGCCGTAGCTGACAATCGTCACTTCGTTGCCCGGGCGTTCGACGTTCGCCACGCCGATCGGGATCGTGAAATCGCCGTCAGGGACGTCGCCCTTCTCGGCGAGCATTTTTTCGCTTTCCAGGAAGATGACCGGATCGTCGCAGCGAATCGCGGCCTTCAGCAGGCCCTTTGCTTCCGCGGGGGTGCTGGGACTGACGACGATGAGCCCCGGAATGCGGGCGTAAATCGTTTCGACGCGGTGGCTGTGCGTGGCGCCAAGCTGGTGCGCGATGCCGTTGCCGCCGCGGAACACCACCGGCACTTTGCATTGGCCGCCGGACATGTAGCGGACATTGGCGGCGTTATTGACGATCTGGTCGAGACAGACGAGCGTGAACGACCAGCTCATGAATTCCACGATCGGCCGCAGGCCCACCATGGCCGCGCCGATCCCGATGCCGCTGAACGCGGCTTCGCTGATGGGCGTATCTAGCACGCGGTCGGGCCCGAATTTTTCGAGCATGCCTTTGGAGACTTTATAGGCCCCCTGGTACTGGGCGACT
>JBQCCH010000338.1:0-4525 GCA_051962375.1 Tepidisphaeraceae bacterium | reverse complement strand
GCGATGTCGGTCGCCACCAGCACGGGGATTTTGTTGTTGCGGAACCGATCGAGCGCCCGCTTGCGGGCATTCTGGGTCTTGTTGCCGTGGATCGCTTCGGAATCGATGCCGAAGACTTTCAGGTTCTTCACGACTTTGTCCGCGCCATGCTTCGTGCGGGTGAAGACGATCGTGCGGAACATCGGCAATTCGTCGATGAGATGGGCCAGCAGCTTGGTCTTCTGGTTTTTGTCGCAGAAATAGACGGACTGCTCGATGCGGTCGGCCGTCGAGGAAACGGGGGCGACTTCGACCGTCACCGGCTGATGCAGGATCGTGTCCGCAAGCTTGCGGATTTCGGGCGGCATCGTGGCGCTGAACAGCAGGGTCTGGCGCTTTTTCGGGATATGGCCGATGAGCTTGCGGATGTCGGTGATGAAGCCCATGTCGAGCATGCGGTCCGCTTCGTCGAGCACGAAGATTTCGATGCCGGACAAGTCGACGTGGCGCTGCTGGTAGAGGTCAAGCAGCCGGCCCGGGGTGGCGATGATGACATCGACGCCGTGTCGCAGCGAGGTGACCTGCGGCGACTGGTTCACGCCGCCGAAAATCACCGAGTATTTCAGGGGAATGTTGCGGCCGTAGGTGCGGAAGCTGTCGGCGATTTGCGAGGCGAGCTCGCGCGTCGGGCTGAGGACCAGGCAGCGCGGGCGGCGGGATTGTTCGCCCTTGGAGAGCCGATCGAGGATCGGCATGGCGAACGCGGCGGTTTTGCCGGTGCCGGTCTGGGCGCAGCCGAGCACGTCTTTGCCGGCAAGCACATGAGGAATCGCCTGGGCCTGGATCGGCGTGGCGACGGAATAACCTTCGGCTGACGCGGCGCGTAAAACGGCCTCGTGCAGCCCGAGTTGATCAAATTGCATCAAATTCACCTTTGGAGGGTGCAAGTTGCGCACCCGAACCCAAAAGCCACCGCGGACGCGGAAAAAAGGCTGGTCAGTGCGCTACAAACTGGCGGGAATAATCACTCAAACTTCCGAGTCGGAACCGAATGGCCGCGGCAGGTTGTGCGGACACGCTAGCAGAAATCGCAATGGTATACAAGCGGCATCTGCGGCGCGGGCTTCCATCTATTTCATTAGTTACGAAAGCACGCGAAAGAGTTTATCGCTTTTTCGCCGACCGACTTAATATCGCCTGACGAATAGAAGGAGCCGATATGCAGGCCAGCGACATCGCACATCTGACCGAGAGCATCAAGCCTTACCTCCGCGAGGTGGAAGCACTCTTCCATGAAGAACTGCACTCGGACCTGGCCAACGTGAATGAGCTGGTCGGTTACGTCAGCAAATTCCGCGGGAAGATGCTTCGGCCGATCCTGGTGATGCTCTGCGGCGGCGCGGCGGGCGGGATCACGCCGGCTCACGTGACGATCGCCACCGTGGTGGAGATGGTCCACATGGCCACGCTCGTGCACGACGACGTGCTGGACGAAGCCGAGCTGCGGCGCGGCGGATCCACGCTCAACGCCCTCAAGGGCAATGAGGCGGCCGTCATGCTGGGCGATTACCTGATCAGCCACAGCTATCACCTGTGCAGCAGCCTGAACAGCCAGGCGGCCGCGCGGATGATCGCCCGGACCACCAACCAGCTCTGCGAGGGCGAGCTTCTTCAGCTGCACAATCGCGACAACCTCGATCTGGACGAAGAAACGTACCTGACGATCATCAGCCGAAAGACGGCCAGCCTGATCGCCACCAGTTGCTACTTGGGCGCCCACTTCGCCGGCGCCGACGACGCCACGGCCAAGCGGTTTGAAAAGTTTGGGTTGTCGCTCGGGATCGCGTTTCAGATCAAGGACGACATTCTCGACCTGATCGGCGATGTGCGGGCGGTCGGCAAGACGCTCGGCATCGACATCGAGAAGCGCAAACTGACGCTGCCGATCATCCACTTCCTGAAGCACGCCCCGGCGGAGCATCAGGAACTGTGCCGATCCCTGTTGCGCAGCGGCGAAGAGAACAGCGTTGAGCGGATTCGCAATCTGATCACGCCGAGCGATTCGATCGAATACGCCCGGGAGCGGGCGTCCCGGTTGGTGGAGCGCGCCAAGCAAGGCGTCACCGATCTGCCGAATGCCGACGCCAGCGCCGCGTTGCGGATGATCGCGGAGTTTGTACTCGATCGGGAAACCTAAAGCCCACGCGGCGGATCAGCCGGGCGACCCGTTTAGCTCGGTGATTTGAGTTGCAGCAGCGCCGTTGCGGCGGCGAGCCGCACGGCGGGGTCGGCGTCGTGCAGCAGGTGGCTCAGCTGCGGCTGGGCGTCGGATCGGCCGATCGCGCCGAGCGCCAAGGCGGCCATCCCGCGTTGGCGCGGGTCGACTGAGCTGGTCCCCTTGATTGCCACGGCCATGCCGTCGTCGGAACCGACCATTCCGCACGCCCGGGCGGCGGCTAGCGTCACTTCCTCATATTCGCTGGTCAATTGGGCGTGCAGCGATCGAATGATGCTCCGATCGTGCGTGCCCGCCAAAGCGAGCAGGCTGACGATCTGGTCGTCCGGATAGGAACTGATCGTGCCGGCGACCAGCTTTTCGCGGGCCTTTTCATCGCCCAGCCGGTACATGGCTTCGGCGACCTGCAACCGCACGGCCGGATCGGGATCGCCGCGCATGTAGCGAAGGATATTCAGCGCGCTGGGCTCACCCAGCAGCCCCAGGGCCAACACCGTATTGGCGCGAACGTGAGCGTCGGCATCGGTCGCGAAGCGTTCGAAGTCGTGCGACAGGCGATAATCCCCCAGCCGATGCAGGGCGTAACGCACGGCCACCTGCACGTTGGGATTTTCGTCCTGGGTCATGGCCAGCAGCTTGGAATACGCGGACTGCAACTTGATGGCCCCCGCCGCCATCGCGCCGGCGAAGCGGACGAGCCCATCCGGGTCGTTCAGGGCCAGCATGATGCGATCGGCCGCCTTGATGCCGAGGGTCTTTTGACTCGCTTCGACCGAATTGGCCCGCAGCACGGGGTCATTGGATTGAAACGCGCGCGTAAGTTCCTGTTCGGCGGCCGCCTGGAGGGAAGGATCGAGCGGCATCTTCCGAACGGCGGGCGGCTGCGGCGGCAGCTTGGGGGCGGGGATCGCGCCGGAGTTTTGATTGCTGCATCCCGCCAGGCCGACGACGAACAACAGCGGGGAAACGATACGTAAAGTCGGTGCGCGTTTCATGATGAAACGGCCACTTCACTCGGCTGGGGCGTGGGTGTCAATCGGCGGGCGCGCGTCACGGCGACGACCGCAAGATTCAGCGGCACTGCCAGCGCGATGAAATCCCAATTTTGCTGGCTCAGCAGCATCGCTCCCCGCAGCACGAAGCCCAGCACGCTCACGGCCGCGATGACCAGGGCGACGCGATGCGCAAGGCGGCGTTGGCGGACGATGAGCAGCAGCAGGCCGATCCACGCCAGGGGGGAAAAGTGCCACAGGTTCTGATTCGCGTAACCGGCCGTGTGATCGGTGAAGGCCCACACGTAGCTCATGAACGCCCCGCCCAGCCCCGCGACGAACCACCAGAGCCCGACGCCGATCCACCCCGCCCATCGGCGCCACCAGGCGGCCGCCATCATCACCGCGGCGCCAGCGAGGCCGACGACGAGCAGCCACGGCCAATAGATCGGCGGCTGGCTGGGCTCGGGCGGTCGATCGCTTTGCCAAGGCTCGCGCGAGGTTTCGATCAACGGCGCGACGTAATGGCTGAGCTTCTCCGGCAGAAAACACTCCTGCCACTTGGTGAGGGGCCGATCGGTCGACGGGCCGATCGCGAAATCGACCCCGAGCGTGATCAGCATGTCATCCTGCATGAGTCGCAGCGCCTGCCACCGGTAGGAATGCGGTTCGGCCGGGTATTCGGTTTTCAGGTGCTGCAGGCTGCCGTCGGTGACGCGGTCGATCATGTCGCGGACCCGCGTGGAGCAGTTGTCCTTGAAGTAATCGTATTTGTAGTCGCGGTTTTCCGGCAGGCGATTGGTTTCGCAAAGATCGATCAGCCGCGTCACCTGCTCGGCCGAGAGGTTCAGGCGCTGCATCGTGGTGCGGCGCTTGTTCTGGAAATACTCGGCCAGGATGTCGTTGGGGGGGAAGCCGTCCATCCAGTAGGTCATCCGCCCCTGGACGAACTTGCGGATGAACCCGGGCTGATCGAAGCTGAAAAGCCCCCAGTTGTAGCACAGATCGATGCCCCGCTCGCGGTCGCGCGCCCAGAGCATGTTGTGGCCGAATTTCTCCCAGACTTCGTCGCCGGGGCCGATGGTGACGAGCAGGGCCTGCGGTTTGGACTGCGCGCGGGCGAGCGACGCGAGCAGCAGAACGGCGAGCAAAACAATGCTGGACAGTCGATTCAAGCGGGCGGTATGTTAGCAGGTGTGTCCCCAGACGCTATCCGACGCATCGGCCCGGTGTTGGCAACGCTGTTGCTGGCGGCGGGTGCGTCGGCCGACACGGTGACGCTGGCGCATCCGATCGCGGCAGAGGTTTACGTCAAGGG
>JBQCCH010000337.1:0-2465 GCA_051962375.1 Tepidisphaeraceae bacterium | reverse complement strand
TGGGGTGCTTTATTCGACATCCGAACTCTCATTTCCTCAGGCGTTTCTTCGGCCGATCACTGGGTGAAATTCAAAGCCGATCGTATGAGCCAACCGGAACAGGGTCAATCCGGGCGAGTGCGTCCCAGAATCCGCGACGCTGCTCATTCGATTGCTCTCGATATTTTGACCATTGCCGCGCGCCGGCGAACTGCCAGGTCGATCGCCAATTCAATCGCCGCCCGCATCGAGCCCGGGTTCGCGCGGTTGCGGCCGACGATGTCAAACGCAGTGCCGTGGTCGGGGCTCGTGCGGATGATGGGCAAACCGGTGGTGAGATTGATCGCCTTGTCGAAAGCCAGCAATTTCACCGGAATCAGCCCCTGATCGTGGTACATCGCGACGACCGCGTCGAATTTGCCGTCGCGGGCGGCGATGAACACCGTGTCGGGCGGGTAAGGGCCGGTCGCATCGATTGCCTGCTCACGCGCCATTGCAATGGCGGGGCTGATGATGCGTTCCTCTTCATCGCCGAACCGCCCGTTTTCGCTGGCGTGCGGATTCACGCCGGCCACCGCGATGCGCGGCTTTTCAATGTCAAACCATTCCACCAGCGTCTTATGAACGGCCTCGATCGGGTGAAACACCGCACCGATATTCAATCGGCCCCACAAACTGTTTAGCGGAACGTGCACCGTGGCAAGGATCACCTTGATCGGCCCGCCGACGAACATCATGTGCACATTTTTGGCATGCGTCCGATCGGCGAGCAGTTCGGTATGACCAGGATAGTTGTAGCCGGCCAGGTGCCAGCTTTCTTTGCTGATCGGCGCCGTCACCATCGCGTCGGCGACGCCGGTATTGCAGGCTTCGATCGCATCGACGCAAAACTTCATTGATGCCTGGCCGCCGATCTTGCTCGGGCCGCGCACCGTGTTCCCCAGCAGGCTTAATTCATCGAAGTGATCGTAATCAACGACGACGACGTCATGGCCGTAATGCTTGGCCTTGCCACTGAACGAATCCCGCCACCAGAACACATCCAATTCGGCCAGATCGGCCGCGTAGTTCAGAATTTCGTTCAGCCCATAGATGACGAATCGAGCCCTTTGCCGGAGCGTCGGATCGGACAACGCCTTGACGATCACCTCCGCGCCGATGCCGGCCGGGTCTCCAAGGGTGATGGCGATGGTGGGGCGGTCGTGGGTCATGGTCTGATGCGACATTCGTTACGGCAACGTCTTGATCCGTGAATCATAGGCCGCGCTGCTCCAAAAACGTCACAATCTGCTTGGCGATCATGTCCCCTTCAAGATTGAACGCATACCCGATCGGCCGGGCGGCGAGCGTCGTGATTTCGAGCGTCGTGGGGATCAGCGCAACGTCAAACCGGCGCCCCTCCAGCCGTGCAATGGTCAGGCTGACGCCATCAATGCAGATGGAGCCTTTCGGCGAAAGGTACCAGGCGATCGACTCCGGCGCCTCGATCGTAAAACGCCATTCCTGCTGGGTGTCGACCTTCTTCACCAAGACGCCGACGCCATCGACGTGCCCCTGAACGAAGTGACCGTCAACCCGCCCCCCCAGCCGCAACGATCGCTCAACGTTCACTGCGTCGCCGGCGTGGATCATGCCGAGATTGGTCTTCGCCAGTGTCTCGCCGATCACATCAAAGACGATTTGCTTCTCGTCGAACGCGGCAACTGTCAGGCAGACGCCGTTGACGGCAATCGACTCGCCGTGCGTCGTATCGGGCCAGACATTCGGCACGATCAGTCTTCGCCCGCCGACGTGATCTTCCACGCCGCAAATTCGCAGCGATCGTTCGACGATTCCGGTGAACATCCCCCAAACATACCACGTTCGCTGGCCGGATGCGATAGCGAACCGATCATGCCTGGGGCTGCGTTGCGGGCTCGATTTTCAACTCTTTCAGCAGTGCATCGAAATCGCTCTTCCACCGCTTCCCGCCGAGCGTGTCGCCGTAGATAAGTTCCTGCTCCTGAAGCAGGCCCTTCATCCCCTCGACGTTCTCGTTCAGATTGAGGTTGCAGCGGATCAGCTTATCCATCGCTTCCCAATAGCTGGGATTGTCTTTCGATTCGAACGTCCCCGCGGCATTCGGCGCGGTGATATAGCCGGTGCCCAGCACTTTGTCTCGGAACAGCTGCACGAATTGCAACCGCGCATCCGCCCAGTTCCCCATCGCAAAATAGGTTCGACCCAGCCCCAGGACTACCTGCGGATCGTACCGGGCGGAGTTGCGCTTTTCGGGAGGAAGGGACTGCAAATACTGATCGAAACTCTGCTTCTCCGCCAGCGATTTGAATCGCGCCAGCGCCGCTTCCAGCATCTGCTTCTTCTTTGCCGGATCCTTGGTCAACTCCGCCGCCCGACGTTGCGTGTCCGCATCAAAAACGCTGTAGGTGTAAGTCAGCCGCTTGATGTTCGGATTCGGATGATCCGACGCCCATTTCACCAGGAAC
>JBQCCH010000336.1:0-6005 GCA_051962375.1 Tepidisphaeraceae bacterium | reverse complement strand
TTGCTCAAGAAGGCCGTCTCTCCCTGCCAACTGATCCTGCACCTGATCCGCGGCGGGAAGATGTCCGCTCAAGAACGACAGCAAGTGCGCGACGTCCTGAACAGCATGCCCAACGATTCGTAACCGCCATGCCCGGTCGATCGGCCGTCCAAAGCTCCCCGTGGCCGGCCTGTGCATGACCTTCCTGAATGCCCGGACGTTTATGATTGCTCGATTGCTCGATTGCTCGATTGCTCGATTGCCCGACTGGTCGACTGGTCGATGGCGAGGGGCTCGCCGTTCACTTCACTGGATGGATCGGCTTGGGAGTGTCGAAAGGGGACGCCGGCCCGACAAGGGATTCGCTCGGCGCATAAAAGTGCCGCTGGGTGCTGAACGAGGGGGGGGCGTTCAGCGGGGGAACCAGCGGCACGTAATACTCTATCGACAATTCACGGCAAATGCAACCACTAATCATCCATTTGGAGGAACATTCGGATGACTTGGCGGATGCATTGGCCCGCTAGAACATCTCGGCGTCGTTCTTAGGTTTGGCCTTTTTCTTCGAGGCAGCCTTCAGGGAAACCGTTTCCGAGTCGTCGTCGGCGGGGGCGTCGTCCGTGTCGGCTGCTTCGTTCTGCCCGGCGCCGGCCATCCGCTGTTCGACCAGCACCACGCTGTCATCCTGCTTCAGGTCCTCATTCGGATCTTTCTTCAGGACTTTGCCTTCTTCGTCCAACTGGGCGTCCGCGATGGCCGTCCGCTGCCGGGCCTGGCTGAGCAGGGCGTCGTACAGCTTCTGCGTTTCCGTGCCGTTGATGGCATTGATCGCCTTGCTGATTTCGCCGATGTAACGCTCGAACACGTCGCGTCGCTCCGCCTCACGCTGCATCTTCTGACGCTTGCGAAGATACGTGCCGAGCTTGCGGCCGCATTCCATCAGGGCGAGCTTCATCTCCTTGCGGATTTCGTCATAGTCGGCGATCGCTTCCTTCGATTCGCTCGTGAACGGCACCCACACGCTGGCCATATGGATCATGATCACCAGCGGCCCGACGGGCAGCCCGCCGCGCGGCTGGGTGAGGTTGTAGTTTCGCCAGCCCGTTTCCGCGACGGCCTTAAAACTGCTGCACGCCGACTGCTGAAACAGCAGGGGCACGCGGTTGGCGAAGCGAATGACCCGGGCCGAATCCTGCGTCGGCAACTCGCCCCCGAAGGCGATCGCCGCCTCGATCTGGAAGGGCCGCCCGCGATACACGTCCGGCTCGCGGCTGCTGGCGGCGTAGAACTCGGCCTTCACGCCCTTGAGCATGCCCGCCAGCATCTGCCGCACCCCGATCGGCGCCAGGCAATCCGTCGGCGGGGCAGGAAGCCGCGCTTCCTGGAATTCCTTGAATAACTTCTCCACCTGCGCCGGCTCCAGAGCGCCCACCGTCGTGCGGCTGTGGGCGCCGATGTCTTTGCAGAATTCGCCCGCCCGCTGCGGACTGATCCGGCTGAATTTTTCCTGCAGGAAGTTGTACAGCGTCCCGCCGCCACGATTCGCGGCTTCATAATCGCGAATCATCTGGATCAGGATGCCCAGCTCGATCCCCTTCGGGTGCGGCTGAATTTCCCGCGTTTCCGGCGGCAGGATGTCGGTCCCGCGCGGGAACAGGATCACGCCGTCCTTTTCGATCGTCGTCAGCGTCGGATCGACGCCGTTCGCGGTCGCCGGTTCACCCGAGGCGGTTTTCGCCAGCCCCGCATGCGTGGCCGTCTCGTCCAGCGCCTCGGCATGCACCGCATCCCGCTGCGCGTTGCCCAGCGGCAGGTCGTCCTGGTCTTCAAAGCTCACCCGGCTCGGCGGCACGAACGTGATGCGGGCGTGCGGGTTCGCAATCGCCGTCAGTTCCAAAAACTCATCCACGCTCCCCCGGCCGCGCTGATATTTGCCTTCCAGGTCGATGCTCACGCTCGTGCCGGTGATGAAATCCTCGCTGTTCAGGAATCCCGGATCGCGCGTCCCGGCCGACAGCGACTTGAAGCGCTGGGGCGGAAAGTCCTGCGTTTCATCGTCAACCGTCACCTCGGCGCGGTTGGTCTTGGTGTTCATCGCCAGTTCGATGTGGTGGGCCGGCTTCTTTGCGCTGGGGCGGGTGTGGATGATCATCGGCTTGCCGGTCGTGATCAGACCGTACATGCCCGCCGCACTGATGCCGATGCCCTGTTGGCCGCGCGACATCTTCAACCGGTGAAATTTCGACCCGAACAACAGTCGGCCGAACACGTTTTCCACCTGCTTGCGGACAATGCCCGGCCCATTGTCGACGATGCTCACGCGATAGCGACTCGCCTTGGTGTTGGCGGGGCGGCCCGGCTCCAGGTCTTCGATGATCACCGCGATGTTCGGCAGAATCCCCGCTTCTTCACACGCGTCGAGCGAGTTGTCGACCGCTTCCTTCACCGTGGTCAGCAGCGCCTTGCGCGGATTGTCGAACCCCAGCAAATGCCGATTTTTCGCGAAAAATTCAGAGACGGAGATTTCCTTCTGCCGCGCGGCCATCGATTCGGCGGTTTCGCGGCTCGCCCGCTTTTTATCCGCCACGGCCGGGCCATTTTTCTCGAACATCTCGGTCTGCTTGCTCATGCTGATTCATCTCGCAAAAGGTAAAACGAGAACGCCTCGGGCCCTCGAGGGAGTTATCGGTCAGGGGGAACCAATATATGTACCTGAGCGCTGACGTCTACCCTCTCATTTTACCGTGTTAGGTATTAGTTAGCATAATCGGCTGCGTGTTTTTTCGAAAAACCGTTATATGGTCGAGGTTTGTGCGTCGGTTAGCGAAATGGGCGTGTGGCGGCAGTCACCGGATTCAATTCTCGGATTGCCGCCCGGGGATGAGCCTTTATGATCGTCGCGACGCGAATGGAAACGCTCCAGTGGACCGATGAGCCATGCACATGGACGACGCAACGCCAACTCCGCCGACCCCGCCCCTGGCCCCCGCGGACCCCTTGTCGGTCGATATGCCCGCCCCTGAAGTGGTCATCAATGATGAATTGCTGGAAAGCCCGCCGCGCAAGGTGTCGGAGCTGATCGAAGAAGCCCCGCCGCGCGTCGGGGCGGAAGTGCTCTCGCGATTGGATTTTGACCGGGCCGCCCTGGTCGCCGAATACCTTGATCCCCGCACGGCCGCGTCCATCTTCAAGGAAATCGACACCGGCATCGCCGCCGGCGTGATGCTCGCGATGAACCGCGCCGAAGCCGCCATGGTGCTGGCGGACATGGACCCGGACGACCGCGTCGACATTTTGGGCATGGTCGATGAAGCCGCCCACGATGAACTGCTCGCCGAGCTCGACGTCGCCCAGGCGGCCGAAACCCGCAAGCTGGAGGCCTACCCGCCCGATACCGCCGGCGGCATCATGACCACCGAGGTCACCGCCCTCTACGAATACCTCACCGTCGAAGATGCCATCGCGCTCCTGCGCAAGCTCAGCGAAGAGCTCGAGCAGATGTTCTACGTCTACGTCATCGATCGCATCGGGCGGCTCGTGGGCGTGCTCTCCATGCGCGACCTGATCCTGGCCCGGTCGGATCGAAGGCTCAAAGACATCATGATCAAGGGCGTCCGCTCCGTGCCGGCGACCATGGACCAGGAAGAAGTCGCCCGCATCATGCGCGAAAGCGGCTACCTGGCCATGCCCGTGGTCGATGCCCAGCAGATCCTGCTCGGACTCATCACCGTCGATGACGTGATCGACGTCGTCCAGGAAGAAGCCACCGAAGATGTGCTGAAAATGTTCGGCGTCGGCGCCGAAGAACGACTCAACAGCCCCTGGAAATTCAGCTTCAACTCCCGCGTCTGGTGGCTGCTGATCAACCTGGCGACGGCGTTTTTGGCTGGCGGCGTGGTGGGGCTGTTTGACAGCACCATCGCCAAATTCTCCGTGCTGGCGATTTACATGCCCATCGTCGCCGGCATGGGCGGCAATGCCAGTGCGCAGGCGATGGCGGTGGCGATTCGCGGGCTGGCGACCGGTTATGTCGACCGCAAGCTGCTGTGGCGCGTGATCTGGCGGGAAATGCTCGTGGGCGTCCTCACCGGCGTGGTCTGCGGCGTCGTGACGGCCGGCGTCGCGCTCGTCTGGCAAAAAAATCCGTTCCTCGGCCTGCTCGTGTGCGTCGCGCTGATTATCAACCATACGCTCGCCTGCACCACCGGCGCCGGCATCCCGTTCCTCATGAAACGGATGGGCTTCGATCCCGCCCAGAGCGCGACGATCTTCGCCACCACCGTCACCGACGTCTGCGGCTTCTTCTCGCTGCTGGGCCTGGCCACCTATTTCGCCCGCTGGTTGGTGTGAGCGAGAAAACCCCGCTCCACCGTTACCACGGCCCGCCGAACCCGATGTCGGCCGAGCGTTATTGGCGTGGGGTGAGCGTCACCAGGTAGACGTCATTCGTCCGCATGGGAAGCGTGTGCGTGAATTCGCCTGTGCTGCCGATGGTGATCTCTTGTTCCGACTCCGCCCGACCCGAGGCCGCATCTTTCAGGGCCGCGACCTGCTTCAGGCTCAGTTCCGCCGGCGAGCCCATTTCCTGGTACCGGCTGTACGCGTCGTTCTTCTCATATCCGACGCGATACACGCTCATTCCATACGTTCCGGGCGCACAATGCTTCAATCGGATCGTCAGGTCCGGCAGTGATTGGGCCGGCTGGAGCTTCGTGAAAAAATTCTGGTTCGGAACGCCGGCCGGGAGGATGTCCGTCAAATCCCAGGCGAGCACCTGAAACCCGCCCCGGCTGTCCGCCGTCACGTAGCTGCGGGGATCGTTCGTTTTCACTTCCTGATCGCCCAGGCGGTTCATGAACTGGAACGCGAAAAACGCCGGCTTCTTGATGCCCTGCAGGTTCATCAGCCCAAATCCGCCATGAAACGGCCGAGGGGGAATGCCCGCTTCTTCGAAGATGTCGGTGAACGTCCAGTACGACATGCTTGCCAGGGATTCGGCATGGCGCAATTGCTCCAGAACGTAGGGGGCCGAGAAATAATGGTCATGCACGGGATCGCGCGACGAATACGAGGCGCTCCACTCCGTGATATGCACCGGCAGGTTGGGCTTCGCGGATTTGGTAATGATCGGAAACTGGCTCGCCGCCGTATGGGCAACGCCGATGGGGTTGGGATTCAGATACGTGAACGAATCGCCGTGCGCATCAAACCCGCCGGGCCCGCCTCGGAGGCCGTAGCTGTGAAAACTGATGAAATCGAGCGGCACGTTGTTCTTGGCGCAGTGGTCGATCAGCTCCGAAATATACGCCGGCCCCGCGGTCGCGGGGCCGCCCACCCGATACGCGGGGTTCACCTGCGTCACCGCGCGGGCGGTGTGGTCATACAACTCGAAATATTCCTGCATCCGATCGGCCGCCACCTTCGGACCGAAGAACGCCGGGTGATTGGGCTCGTTCCAGATCTCGAAGTTCCATTGCTTCACCTCGTCCACGCCGTAACGATCGGTCCAGTGTTGAACCAGCGCGGCGATCAAGGCATCCCAGCGGGCGTAATCCTTGGGGGGTGTGACATTCGCGTGCCACCAGAAAACGGTCTTCGAGCCGCTGGCCAGGTCGTTGGGCATGAACCCAATTTCCACGAACGGCCGCACGCCGATCGATAGAAGGTAGTCGTAGACCGCGTCGATGTACTGCCAGTTATAGCGCGGCGTGCCGTCTTTTTTCTGCGAATAGACGCCCAGCTCATCATGCAGCAGTCCGTGCATGCGGATTTGCTCGAAGCCGATTTGGTCGCGGCATTCCTTCAATTGCCGCTGCCAGTCGCCGCGCAGCCCTTCGCCCACTCGGCCGGCGCCGACGCACGCTTTGTAAACCATCGACCGGGGCGTCTTCGGGCCCGCGAGGTCAGCGATGATCTCCCGCGGCTGCGTGGTCTGCGCCCGTGCCGACAAGGGAGCCAGCAACAGCAACCCGATCAGGCAAAACCGATGCGCCAAGACGGTTGAATCCATCGTGATACTATAGGGG
>JBQCCH010000335.1:0-3444 GCA_051962375.1 Tepidisphaeraceae bacterium | reverse complement strand
TGCACCGGCCAAGCAGCGAGCCAACTGACTGTCCAGCAACCATGAGACCGAGATCAAGATCGGGCTTGATGTTAAAGTATTCGACGGCATCCGAAACCATTTCCCTGTGCTGTCCGGTCATACAAACAATTGCCTGCCCCGCGTTTCGTTCGCGAAACGCTCGAACGACCGGCGCCATCTTGATGACTTCCGGACGTGTTCCGATCACGAAAAGGCCTCGCATCATCTGGCTCCTGGAGAAGCTGGGAGAGGTTGCTCTACGCGTTCCTCGAGCGTCGCGAGCGATGCGAACAGACTCCCCATCAGTAGATAGTAATAATTTCCAAACGCGTATTTATTAAACGCAAATAGACCAATGCCCGCCGTCCCGAGACTTAGGCAAAATGAGAATATGCCTGTGGGTAAAAAGCGAAAACAAAGTGCGTAAACTGAAACCACGTAAACGTAGGCGAGCCATGTCGGAGGTTGCTGGGGCTCATGAAGAAATGCCGCAAAAAAGCTCAAGGAATCAAACCGCATTCCGCCGTGTAAAAGAGGCAAAACCGCGCTACGCAGAAATGCGTTCGGGTCAATTAAAACAAGTGGAAGGGAAACGAGTGAAGCGATCCCCAATGCGACACTGTAGAAATTAGCAACGGACTTCAGTTTCCATGGCTTAGGAAGGAGAAAAAGGCCGGCAGGAAGGAAAAAAGGTGTATATTGTTTTCCCGCTAAGAATAGGCCAAACAGGACTGCTGTCCACCTTGGACGATTGATCGCGCACCAAACTGTAAGGGTCAGACATAACAGCTGCAGGGGCTCTGTCCACGCGCTCGATACCTGCTGCGCACTAAACGGGCAGAGCAAAATTAAGAAGGCAGCGCAAACGGAGAGTTGCGACCGTCGAATGTGTGCGACTACAAGCGCCGCGGAGACCGTAAAAATCGCGTATGCCCAGCGATGATCGTTGAACAGCAAATAAAAGGGGAGCACGGCAAATAAGGTAAATGGCGGGTATGAATAACCCCGCATTACCTCTTGCCCGCTAATTTCTTCGGGTCGATAAAATGGTGTACCCGGCCCATAGATGTTCGGCATGTGGATTGCGTATGGGTTCAGATGCTGCAAAAGCGCGGCGCAAGATCTTTGAGCGAATACCCACGCATCGATCGGCGGCGACGGCGTGCGCTGGATGGTCCACGCGAGGATGACCATCAGAAGGCCTGCACAGAGATAGATCGGCCAGCGCACAATTCGACCTACCGGCAGGCCAAACATACAGAAGATTACGAGCGAAATTACGACAAATGAAGGTACTACGATGGTATCAAATTCGGAAACATACCGGACGTACACGCTTGGCCGAAGAATCAGCCAGCAAATACCGGCGCAGATGGCGCCCAAAGCGACCATTGTTCGATGACTGCGATTAAGCTCCATGCCACCGGCTGCCGAACGAACGCAGCATGCGCCTAAAGCTGACAATATGGACAGCGCCAACAAAACCACATCCAGCTGAAGGGGGAATCGACCATGGAGTGATAGAGCGGTCGAAATAAGAATCCCTGCGAGCATAACAAGCGACACTTGCAGGCTTTTTTGATTCAGACTTTGTTTTCCAGGTTGAGACTTTGTCATCGATCTCCAGCGACCTCAGAATTCCGCTTCGTCAGTCCATCGACTGCAACGTAGAGCATATCCCAGACCGTTGCGTCCGCCAATTCGCTCAAGACTTGCAAAAGGCCGGCGTGTACTCTCATGCTCGTACTGGAAAACGACTAAGCGTTCTGGTGCAATCTTCCGTCTTATGGCGTTCCTCACTTTTCGCCGAATTGGCGTCATCCTTCTGCTGGCGATGTTCGTCTATCTCGTGCGGTTTCTGGTGCAATCATGGAACACCTGGCTCGACGAACTGTGCATGTCCGTGGTCTTGACGTTGCTGTTTTGGGCGGCGCCGTTTTTTCGGAAGCATGTGGGACGGCTGGCGGAGGGGTTGCGGGCGACCTCGCGGGGCACGAATTTGCGGATCGCGGCAGGCGTGTTTGTGGTGTGGACCCTTGCCGATTTCGTGCTGCTGAAGCTTTACGGCCGGCCGCTGATGCTTTTGTGGCAGGATGAATATCAGTTTTTCCTGCAGACCCAGCATTTGGCCCGTTTTCGGGTGTCGATGCCTGCCCATCCGCTGGTGGATTTCTTCGACACGTTTTACGTCTTCGTGACGCCGCGCTATGCCGCACAGTCGTTCCCGGGGGTGGCCTTGCTGTTTGTGCCGACGGTTTGGTTCCACTTGCCCACTTGGTTGATGCCGCTGCTGGTCGCGGGGGCTTCGGCGGCGCTGGTGTATTGGGTTTTGTCGCAAATCACGAATGGTTTGGTGGCGTCGATCGCGACGTGGGTGCTGCTGTCACTGAGCGGGTTTCGTTATTTGTCGACGATGTACATGGCCCAGATCCCCGTGCTGTTTTTTGGATTGCTGGGCCTCTCATTCGCAATGGAATGGCGTCGAAGCGGCTCGTGGCGATGGGCCCTGTTGCTCGGTGCGGCGATGGGTTGGGCTGCGATCACGCGGCCGCTGGATGCCGTCGCTTTTGCGATTTGCGTGGGTCTGCTGAGCGTCCCGGGCATCAGTCGATTTGGCTTGCGGAAGGTGGCCGTGGCGGTTGCTTGCGCCTGCATGGCGGCGACGCCGTTCTTAGCATTGCAATTGTGGTCGGATCACGTCATCACGGGGCAATGGCTGAAGCTGCCGTTCACGTATTACAACGAGCGCGATCAACCCGCCCTGGCGTTTTCGGTGGCCGACGGAGGTTTGACGCGTCGCCCGCTGACGAATGTCCCGCAAAAGCAATGGTTCTATGACAGCTTCGCCAAAGGGTATGTCGAAACGCAGGACGATCCCAATATTCTTTGGGTCGACAAATTGTGGCTGCGATTCGTCCGTGCCGACCTGATGTATCTTCCTTCGTTGGCGATGGGTGCGTTTTTATTCATCGGCGTGCTGGGCCTGACCACGTTGGATCGAATCGCGATCGCATCACTCTTGCCCTTTTATGCGATCGCGTATGGCCTTTATCCCATCTCTCTCTTTCACTACATCACGTTCGCGCTGCCGGCGGTTGTGTTGCTGTACGGCGTCTCACCGGAGGTGATCGGATGGTGCCTGCCTCGGGCCCGCGGGATGGCTGAATCGCTCGCCACGCTGTTCATCGTCGTTTCGTCGGGCGTCGGGGTGCTGGCACAGATTCCACACACCACTGGCGATCCGATGTCCCAAGAATATGAGCAGGTCCAGGCGGCACTGGCCAAGGGTGTCAAAAAGCCGGCGATCGTCCTATTTCGCGTGGATCGGCAATCGGATCTGCACTTTGAACCGGTCTACAATTCCGACGTCGCCTGGCCGGACGATGCCGCCATCATTCATGCTCATGATCGGGGCGCCGATAATCTGAAGCTCTATCGCTACTA
>JBQCCH010000334.1:0-2809 GCA_051962375.1 Tepidisphaeraceae bacterium | reverse complement strand
TCCGTGGGCCTGAAAAAGGCCGACGTCGTCGCCGTCTATGAGGCCGCCGCCAAAGCCACCTGCGATCACTACATCGACGACATCACCGCCGCCGACGGCATTCCTTACTGGGATGACGGCGCACCCAACCTGCACAAGCTGGGCGACTGGAAATCCAAGCCCGCCAATCCGCTCAACGACTTTGAACCGGTCGATTCGTCCGCCGCCGCCATCGGCGCGCAGGGCCTCTTGCGGCTGGGTCACTACCTCGGCGCCGCCGGCGATCGCTACACCAAGGCCGGCATCGCCGTCGTGAAGTCGCTCTTCGCCGAGCCGTACCTGTCCACCGACGCCGATCACCAGGGCCTGATCCTGCATTCGATCTACCACCGTCCCAACAACTGGGACTACATCCCGGCGGGCCGGAAGATCCCGTCCGGCGAGTCGAGCATGTGGGGCGATTACCACGCCGTCGAGTTGGCCGTTTATCTCAAGCGGTTGATCGAGAAGAAGCCGTACCTCACGTTCTTTGACGCCAAATAAGTTCCCCGTCAGCAGGAAATGCCATGCAATCTTCGAATCGAAAAGTCGCTCTGATCACCGGCGGGAGCCGGGGCATTGGGTTCGGCGTCGCCAAGGCGCTGGCCGCCAGCGGCTTCAATGTCGCCATCAACGGCCGGCGCGAAGCCGCCGAAATCGAACCCGCCCTCGCTGAGCTGCGATCGGCAGGGGTCGACGCCTTGTACTGCCGCGCGGACGTCGCCGAATTGCCGGATCACACCGCGATGTTGAACGCCATTCGCGAGCGTTTCGGCCGGCTAGACGTTCTGGTCAACAACGCCGGCGTCGCCCCCAGCGTTCGGGCCGATGTCCTGGAAGCCACCCCCGAAAGCTTCGATCGGCTGATTTCCATCAACCTGCGCGGACCCTATTTTCTGACCCAAGCCGCTGCCCGCTGGATGGTGGAACAGCGCCAGGCCAACCCGCAATTCCGTGGCTGCGTGATCAATGTCTCCTCCTGCAGCGCGACCGTCGTCAGCGTCAACCGCGGCGACTACTGCATCAGCAAGGCCGGCGTCGCCATGGCCACGCAGATCTGGGCGGCTCGCCTCGCTGAATTTGGGATCGACGCTTACGAAGTGCGGCCCGGCGTGATCGCCACCGACATGACCTCCGGCGTCACCGCCAAGTATGACAAGCTCATCGCCGAAGGACTGACCGTCGAAAAGCGATGGGGCAAGCCCGAAGACGTCGGCAGCGCCGTCGCGGCCTTGGCGCGCGGCGAAATCCCGTACGCCACCGGGCAGGTTCTGAATATCGACGGCGGCATGACCCTTCAGCGTCTGTAACAGCACACAAAACCCCTTGAGCAATCCAATCGAAAGGCAACTGAACATGGAAATCCGAAAAGTCGGCATCGTCATGAACGGCGTCACCGGACGCATGGGCACCAATCAGCACTACATCCGCTCGATCCTGGCGATCATGAAGCAAGGGGGCGTGAAGATTAACGATCACCTGACGCTCATGCCCGAGCCCATCCTCACCGGCCGCAGCGAAAGCAAGCTGCGCCACCTCGCCGAAGACGTCGCCCAGCGCGAGATCGGCCGGACGGTCGCCTACACCGTGAACCTCGATCACGCGCTCGGCGATGCCGAAAACCAGATTTTCTTTGACGCCTCCGGCACGCTGCAGCGCGCCGGCTTCATCGAAAAAGCCGTCAAGGCCAAGAAAGCCATCTACTGCGAAAAGCCGACGGCCACCGAAACCAAGGAAGCCCTTCGCCTGGCCAAGCTCGTCGAAGACGCCGGCCTGAAGAACGGCGTCGTGCAGGACAAGCTCTGGCTGCCGAGCTTTCGCAAGATCGCCATGCTTCGCGAGCTGGGCTTCTTCGGCAAAATCCTGAGCGTCCGCGGTGAATTCGGCTACTGGGTCTTCACCGGCATGGATCTCGACCAGCCCGCCCAGCGCCCGAGCTGGAACTACCGCAGCGAAGACGGCGGCGGCATGATGATCGACATGTTCTGCCACTGGCAGTACGTCATCAGCAACCTGTTCGGGCCGATCAAGAAACTCGTCGCTTACGGCAATGTCGATATCGACCAGCGCCGCAGCGAAGACGGCAAGCCCTTCAAGGCCACCGCCGACGATTCCGCCTACGCGATCTTCGTCCTTGAAGACGGCACCGTCTGCCAGTTCAACAGCAGCTGGTGCACCCGCGTGCGTCGCGATGACCTGCTCACCGTCCAGGTCGACGGCATCAAGGGCTCCGCCGTGGCCGGCCTGCGTGAATGCTTCGTGCAATCCGCCGCCGAAACCCCCAAGCCCGTCTGGAACCCGGACATCCCGCAGCCGATCGATTTCTACAAAGGCTGGCAGCAGGTGCCCAACAACCTCAACTACGACAACGCATTCAAGATCCAATGGGAGATGTTCCTGCGTCACGTCGCCCTGGATGAGCCGTTCCGCTGGACGCTCCGCGAAGGCGCTAAAGGCGTGCAGCTTGCCGAGCTCGGCATGCAGAGCTGGAAAGAAGGACGCTGGGTGGAAGTGCCGCCGCTCGATTCCAAATAAGCCGCTCCCGCGGAAATCCCACGCGCGATCGTGCGACGAAGTCTCCCGTTTGCGCGTAACCGGGGATGAATTACACTCACCGGCCCCGGCAATTTTGTCGGGGCCGGTTTGTTTGGCTTGCGCGAGTGGAGGTGGCAATGGCACGTCAGGGATATATCGCCGTCGATCTGGGGGCCGAGTCGGGGCGCGTGGTGCTGGGGGCTTTGGACGGCCAGACGCTCTGGACCGAAGAAGTGCATCGCTTTCGGCACCGACC
>JBQCCH010000333.1:0-8848 GCA_051962375.1 Tepidisphaeraceae bacterium | reverse complement strand
GTGGGATTCAGCGACGCCGACATCAATCTGATGATCAAGCGCGAGCGTGCCCGCGTGTATGCCGAGTCGCGCAGCGCCCTGCAATGACGCCGGCCGGCGGGGTTACTTTTTGTCCTTCTGACTCAGCAGGTTCGGCAGTATTTCTTCGAGCCGGCCGCGCGCTTCGGTGTCGGCAAGATTGCCGTTGGCGTCGACGACGAACATCGTCGGGATGCCCTGGATGCCCCAGGACATGCTGAACTTACTTTCCCACCCATTCCCCTGGTAATACTGCGGCCAGGTGATCTGCTGCTTGGCGCAGAAATCCTTCAACGCAGCCAGGCCGCCGGCGGCTTCAGGTTGATCCAGGCTCACGCCGATGAACTCCACCCCCTTGTCTTTGTATTGGGCGTAGAGCTTTTTCATGTTCGGCATTTCGGCCACGCACGGGCCGCACCAGGTCGCCCAGAAATCGATCACGACGACCTTCCCCTTGAGGTCTTTCATGTCGATGTGCTTGCCGGTGAGCGCGTCATTGAACGAAAGTTCGAACGGCTTGCCGACCTTGCTGTTTCGCTCGGCGGTCGCCTTGGCTTCGGCGGCGGCGGGGGAGTCGGGGTATTTTTCCTGGAGCCGCGCGCTGAGCTTCTTCTTCTCTTCCGGGTCCTTGGAAAGCTCGATCCGGGCGGCCAGCAGTTGGGGGGCGCGTTCATCGCTCGGGGCGGCGGCCAGGAATTGATCGACGGTGTCGGCGAAGGCTTTTTCTTCGCCCGCCTTGTTGGCGAGGATGACCGCCTTCACAAAAAGGCAATCGGCCTTGACGGCGGGGTTGGTGGTCCGCTTGAGCAGGTCTTCCACCAGGTCTGAGGCCTTATCCATCTGGCCGGTGCCGCGGAAGTTGGTGAAGGCGGCGTCGAGATAGGTGGAGGCCTTCGGGCTGCTGGGATCGGCCTTCAGCAGTTTGACGGCCAGGTCGCCGCGGCGGGCGTAGTATTCGCGGACCTTGGGCGCCAGCTCCGCCCGATAGGATGGGTCATTCACGCGATTGCGATCGATGGCCGGCGGCTGAATCTGGTCGAATTCCTGCGCCATCGTGCCGAGCCCGGCCGGGGCGTCGCTCGATTGCGTGGTGGCGGGGGTTTGAGCCCATGCCGCCCCTGAAACGGCCAGTCCGATCGCCGCCACGCCCGCCCGAAGGTGCATTGCATTTCGCATAGCAGCACAATAGCACCCCGGCACCGGTCAAAACCAGCGGACGCCGCATTAAATCCGGCCGATCGACGGGCGGCGACATAACCCTCGCATCGGCGGGAAGGTAAGTCGGCGGAAGGAAAGTCGGCGGGGATTAAGCCCCAAAAAGAAACCGACCCGGCATGGGAGCCGGGTCGTGAATCGGGATGGCGAATGTACAGTCAAATGTCCAGGCGAAGCAATGTCCAGACGGAGCAATGTCCGGTCTGCGCGAATCCGGGCATCGGTGGATGCCCCGGCGATTAACGCTTCGAGAACTGGAAGCGACGGCGAGCGCCGCGTTGGCCGTACTTTTTGCGTTCCTTCATGCGGCTGTCGCGGGTGAGGTACCCGCCGCCACGCAGGGCGACTTCAAGATTCGGATCGTACTTGGCGATCGCACGGGCGATGCCCAGGACCATCGCGCCGGCCTGGCCCGTGGGGCCGCCGCCGAGGGCGCTGATGAAGATATCGAGCTTACCGCCGGTGTTCGTCACTTCGAGCGGGCCGAAGATGCTCTTGCGATCACGCTCGTTGGTGAGGTAATCGTTCAGTTCGCGGCCGTTGATTTCGATCTTGCCGCTGCCCGGGGCGATGCGCACGCGGGCAATGGCGCTTTTGCGACGGCCGGTGCCCCAGACGTAGCTTTTCTTTTCTTTCGGGGCTTCGATAGTGGCGGTGTCGGTCATGGGTAATCTCTTGAATGCGCCTCGTTAAGCGAGGCGGCTCACCTGTAAATCCTTAATTCCAGTTCAAAGGCCAGTTCTACGGCCTATTCAAACGGCGGCCTATTCAAACGGCCGGTTCAGCGGCTTAATTCCAGTTCAACGGCTCGGGGCGCTGGGCGGCGTGGGGGTGCTCGCCGCCGCGGTAGATCTTCACCTTCAGCAGCATGTTGCGGCCGATCTTGTTTTTCGGCAGCATGCGCTTCAGGGCGACCTGCAGGGCCCGTTCCGGGTGCAGTTCATTCATCCGCTTGTACGAAATCAACCGGCGACCGCCCGGGTACTTGCTGTAGTTGTCGTACTCCATCGTGTCCGCCTTGCGGCCGGTGACGACGACTTTTTCCGCGTTCAGGACCACGACGAAATCGCCGCTTTCCACGTGCGGGGTGTACGTCGGCTTGTGTTTGCCCATCGCGATCGTCGCGAGCTTGGCCGCCAGACGACCAAGGACCTGGCCCGAAGCATCGACCACGAACCACTTCTGATCAACTTCGCCCTTTTTGGCGAGATACGTGCTCATCGCGATTTCCTTGCAAACAGTCAATAGAGACGACTAACCCTGTCCACGCCAAGGCGGGACAAAGCGAGCCGCGTAACATAGCGATCGGGGGGACGGGTGTCAAAGCGCTTCCCGAAACCCTCCTCAATTTATCCGCCGAAGGGCGTGTATGCACGCCGGCGGCGAATTTGGCGAGGCTGGAACACCGCTGGATGAAGCCGGCGGGGATTTCCGGCGGATGGACAAGGCCGTGCGGGTGGGGCCGCGCGTGTGGGGCGTGGATCGGGCGACGGGAGACTGAAGCAGGGGAGGAACGGAGCGGGGGCGATGGCTTGACTTGGCTTGGCCGGGCTTCGATAGTGCGGGGCCAACGTATAGGAGTCTATCGGTGCATCACATGGCTCGAAAAACGGCATGGTTCGGCGGCGTCATCACGGCGAGCGTTCTGGCGGGGTGCGCGTCGTCCGGCCGGACGAGCCCGGGAAGTGCCGCGCCGGTGCTGACCTCCCAACCCGCCGGCACCGTCGCCCCGGCGCATGCCGCCTCCAATGGCGGGTCGGTCGAAGGCGTCAGCCCGATCGTCGCCAGCGTGGCCGGCGTGGACATCCGCGAAGCCGAATTGCAGGAGCCGCTCCTGAAGGCGTACGGGCTGAACATGCTGATGAGCCTGGTCGAACGCGACATGGCCCGCGACGCCTGCCGGCAGCAGAACATCGTTGTGACGCCGGAGGATATTCAGAAGGAATATGACTGGACGCTCCAGCAGATGTTTCCGACGACCACGGACGACCGTGAAAAGCTGCTCGACCAGTTCCTCGCCCAGCCCAAAGCGCCGGGCAAGATGCAGACGCGGACCGAGTTCAACATCGTCATCGACACCAACGCCCACCTGCGCAAGCTGGCGGAGCCGGCGTTGAAGAATGCGATCACGGATGACGTGCTGCACCAGCAGTTTGACGAGACGTATGGCGCTTCGGTGGTGGTGCGGCACATCGTGGTGGCGAACCCGCAGGAAGCGATGGCGCTGCGTGCCCGGCTCGATGCCGGCGAAGATTTCGCGACCCTCGCCCGCCGCTACAGCCGCAACGCCAACAGCGCTCGCGTGGGCGGAGAATTGCCGCCGTTCACGATCAACAGCAGCTCCTTCCCGGAGAACTTCAAGCGGGTGGCCTTTGCGCTGAAGGTGGGGGAAGTGTCGGACCCGGTCGAAGCCGACGGGGCCTATCACCTGATCAAGCTCGAAAAGCGCAACGCCCCCAAGGCCGTGAAGTTTGAGGATGTGAAAGAGAGCCTGCGGCAGGATCTGCAGGACAAGCTGGTGCTGGAAGGCGTCAAGCAGGTCCGCGCCAAGCTCGCGCAGCAGGCGCTGGAGCAATTGAAGATCAACGACCCGATCCTCAAGGCCGAGTTTCAGAAGCGGCTGGACGTGCGGAATCAGATGATCCGCGACCGGGACAAGATCCGCGAAGAAATGGAAAAAGAGCGGAACAAGCCGGCCGTGCCCGTGCCGGCGACAGCCCCCGCAAGCCAGCCGGCGACGACGGCGACGCAGCCGCAATCCGTTCCGGCAACGCAACCCGCGCCGACCGCCCCGGCAACGCCCACTGCCCCTGCAACACCGGCGGCCACTGCGCCGACGGTGAAGCCGGTTGAAAAACCGCCCGCGCCCGCGGCGACCGCGGCGGCGGCGACTCAGCCGGTCGCGACCGCTCCCGCCCCCGCGGTGACGTCTCGGCCGGCCCCCACCACGCGTCCGTAGGCTGTTGTCATTCGACCTGAACCCCGCAGTTCACGAAGAAAAGCATCAGCCACAGATTTCACGGATGACACCGATTCGGATTTGAAAAGATTCAATCGGTGTCATTCGTGAAATCTGTGGTTGATCCATTCTTCGTGGTAAAGTTTGCACCCAGAGAATTCCATGGAAGATCAACCTTTCAAAATCGCTCCCTCCTCCCGCATCGAACGTTTGCCGCCTTACCTGTTCGCGCGCATCAACAAGATGAAGTACGAAAAGCGCGTGGCCGGGGTGGACATCATTGACCTGGGGATGGGCAATCCCACCGACCCGACGCCCGAGCCGATCGTCAACAAGCTGCGTGATGCGGCCCTTGATCCGCGGAACCACCGCTACAGCGTCAGCCACGGCATCGCGGGGTTGCGGAAGGAAGTCGCGAACAAGTACCGCCAGAAGTATGGCGTGGAGCTTGATCCGGAATCCGAAGTGATCGTGACCATCGGCTCAAAGGAAGGGCTCAGCCACATGTGCCTGGCGCTGCTGGGCCCCGGGGATACGGCGATCGTGCCGGACCCGGCGTTCCCCGCGCACCTGTACGCCCCCGCGATGGCCGGCGCGAGCGTGATCCGCGTGCCGCTGGGCAATGACGAAGCATTCCTGGATCGCATGGAGCGAACGATCGAAGGGCTTTACCCGACGCCCAAGCTCGTGATCCTGAATTACCCGCACAACCCCACGAGCATGACCGTGGACGCCAAGTTCTGGGACCGGGCGATCGAGCTCTGCCGCAAGCGCGGGATCATGGTGATCAGCGACTATGCGTACGGCGAGATCAATTTCGACGGGTACAAGGCCCCATCCTTCCTGTCGGCCGACGGGGCGAAGGAGATCGGCGTTGAATTCAGCACGATGTCCAAGAGCTTCAACATGGCCGGCTGGCGCGTCGGATTCTGCTGCGGCAACAAGGAAATGATCAAGGCGCTGGCGACGATCAAAGGATACTACGACTACGGGCATTTCGCCCCGATCTGGATCGCCAGCGTGATCGCGATGCGGGAATGCGCCGACGTGCCGGGCGAGCAGAGCGAAATTTACGAAAAGCGGCGCGACGTGCTGTGCCGCAGCCTGGATCGGCTCGGGTGGGCGTATGACAAGCCGCGGGCGGGCATGTTCGTGTGGGCGAAGATCAAGCCCGAACACCTGAAGGGGCAAAACACCATCGATTTCTGCCTGCGGATGATGGACGAGGCCGAGGTCGCGCTGGCGCCGGGGCTGGCGTTCGGGGAGAACGGCGAAGGGTATGTGCGGATCGCCCTCGTCGAAAATGCCGAGCGCTTGAAGCAGGCGATGCGAAACCTGGAGAAAGCCCTGCTGCCGAAGACGAAAAAGCGAAAAGCGCGGGTCTGATCGACCGCGTTCCGCAGGCGTACGAACCCCGGCCGGCCAGGTCGGGGTTTTTTGTTGGGGCGGCGGGATTGGGAAGGATCGGCTTTGCGATTACCCTGTGGCGATGCCTTTCACCGTCATCGACGCGCAGCCGACGCCCAATCCGAACGCGTTGAAGTACACGCTGGACAAGCCCATCGCCGCCGACAAGCCCGAAAGCTTTCTCAACGCCGACGACGCCCGCTCGCATCCGGTGGCGGCGGCCTTGTTTGCGATCCCCGGCGTGGTGGGGGTTCTGCTGCTGCACGATTTCGTGACCCTGAACAAGACGGCGGCCGCCACGTGGAAAAAGATCACGCCGGAAGTCAAAAAAGTGCTCGGCAGTTGAGGCGAGCCACCTTTTTGCCGACTCCCTATCGAAATTGAAACGCCTTGGGTACCATTCGCCGAATCGCCGGCGAGCGATTTAATCTATATGACGCAGGATTCCTTCTCCGATCAGAGCAAAGAAAAATTCCGTCCGGACACCGACCCCGAGCTGGATCGCGCCGTGGAGGCCGCCTTCGCGGGGGTTTCGATGGACGACCTCGTGGGCCAGGCCACCACCACTGAGGGGCGCGAGCGCCTGAAAGGTCCGCACAAGGGAACCGTCAACAGCGTCAACGTCGACAAGGGCGAAATCCTCATCGAGCTCGACGGCAAAAATCAGGGCGTCGCCAATCTCGATCAATTTGAGACGCTGCCCGAAGTGGGGCAGGAAGTGGAAATCTTCGTCGAGCGCTTCGACGAGCGCGACGGCATTTACAAGGTGCTGAAAAAAGGCGCCGTCGGCGCGGCCGAGTGGGACACGATGCACGTCGGGCAGGTGCTGGAAGGCACGATCGACGGCGTGAACAAGGGCGGGCTGGAAATGAAGATCGGCAACCTCCGCGCCTTCATGCCGGCGGGGCAGATCGATGTGCAGTTCCACAAAGACATCAGCGTGTTCCTCGGCCAGAAGGCCAAGGTCGTGGTTCAGAAGGTGGATCGCCGCGGCAAGCAGCTTGTCGTCAGCCGCCGCGCCTTGATCGAACAGGAACGGACCGAAGCCAAGGCCAAGCTCTTTGAAGAACTGGCCGAAGGACAGACGCGCCGCGGCACGGTGCGCTCGGTTCAGGATTTTGGCGCGTTCGTCGACCTCGGCGGGGCGGACGGGCTGATCCACGTCAGCGAACTGACCCATCGTCGCGGCACCAAGGCGAGCGATGTGGTTTCGGTCGGCGACCTGGTCGATGTCAAAATCACCAAGTTCGACCGCGAAACCGGCAAGATCGGCCTGAGCCTGAAGCAATTGATGGCCGACCCGTGGGCGGGCGTGGAATCGAAGTACGGCGTCGGGTCCGAAGTCACCGGGCGCGTCGCCAAGATCGAAAAATTCGGCGCGTTCATCGAACTCGAAGAAGGCTTGGAAGGCCTGCTCCCCATCAGCGAAATCTCCTGGCAGCGCGTCAACAGCGTCAGCGATGTGCTGAAGGAAAACGACATCATCAAGGCGTCGGTGATCGCCCTGGATCCGACGGCCCGCAAGATCACCTTCTCGCTCAAGCAGGCCGGCCCCGACCCGTGGAAGACCGCCGCCGAGAAATATCACAAGTACGACATCGTGCCGGGCAAGGTGTCGCGCATCGTCGATTTCGGCGTCTTCGTGGAATTGGAGCCGGGCCTGGAAGGGCTGGTTCACATTTCCGAAGTGAGCGACCGCCGCGTGAAGTCGGCCAGCGATGTCGTGAAGCCGGGCGAAACGACCGACGTGCGCGTGCGGGATGTGGACGCGACCAAGCGGCGGATTTCGCTGTCGATCAAGCAGGTGAAGGAAGCGGCCCCCGCGCCGACCGCGACGGCCGCCCCCGAAGCCCCCAAGACGCCGCGCAAGCCCAAGCAATTGCGCGGCGGGCTCGAGTCGGGCTGGTTCAAGTAACCCGCCCCGGGTGATGCGGGCCGCGAATTGGCGCGGGCCCTACACCTTGAAAAATCGGCACACTTTGACGACATTACCGCACGAAGCGATAAGGGATCGCTCACAATCACCCCCAACGTGCGAACATCAACGTTCTTCGGAACCGTTCACGGAGCAAGCATGAAGCGTTCATCCGTCCTTCTCACTTTTGCCACGCTGGCGATGGTCACCGGCTGCGTCCCGGAAGAAAAATACCGGGCCGCCAAGATGGAAGCCGACCAGTATCGCGGTCAACTGAGCGATGCCCAGGCCAACATCTCCAGCGCCCAGGCGAAGGCGGACGCGCTGCAGAAGCAGTTGGACGCCCTGAACGCCAACAGCGGCAATGCCGTGGGCCTGGTCAACAACCTGCAGCAGCAGCTGGCCTCGAAGCAGAGCGAGCTGGATGAACTGAACCGCCGCTATCAGGAAGCGATCGCCAAGGCGGGCACCGCCGGCGCGCTGCCGGCGCCGCTGACGAACGAATTGTCGTCGCTGGCGGCCGCCAACCCGGACCTGATCGAATTCGATTCCGGCCGCGGCATCGTGAAGTTCAAGTCCGACGTCACCTTCAACCTCGGCGACGCGACGATCAAGCCGGGCGCGAAGGACGTGCTGGACAAGTTCGCCTCGATCCTGAATTCGCCCGAAGCGTCGAAGTATGAGCTGCTCGTCGCCGGCCACACCGACAGCCAGCCGGTCAGCAACCCGGCGACGATCGCCAAGGGTCACAAGAACAACTGGTACCTGTCGGCCCACCGGGCGATTTCGGTCGGCGAAGTGTTGATCAACGACAAGGTGAACCCGCAGCGCATCGGCGTGGTCGGGTATGCCGACCAGCACCCGATCGCCAGCAACGGCACCGAAGCCGGCCGCGCCGCGAACCGCCGGGTGGAAGTGCTGATTCTTCCGACGCAAGTGACGGCCAGCGAGCCGGTGGAAGCGGCTCCCGCCCCCAGCAAGGCCAAGCCCGCACAGACCAAGGACGCGATGCCGCAAGGCAAAGATGCCATGCCCGCCGCCCCCATGCGGCCGGCCGCCCCGCAGGGCAAAGACGCCATGCCCACGCCGATGAAATAAACGCCGCGACCCCCATGCCGGCCCGCCGGCGGGGGATAACGCCAAGCGTTCGAAGCAGGCTGCGTAAGAGAGACCCGGTCTTTCTTACGCAGCTTGCGTTTGGGGGATCCATTTGCCCCCACTCAGGCGCGGAACGCTTGATCGAAGCGATCCATTGAGGAGTGGCGCGTGCAAGCGGAGCGGGTCTGCGGAAAGTGTGTGCGGAGCCGAGTCTGCGGGCGGCTGTGGAGCGGGGG
>JBQCCH010000332.1:0-4569 GCA_051962375.1 Tepidisphaeraceae bacterium | reverse complement strand
CGTCCGCGAGCGCCCTGGATGTTTCGGTCGTAGACAATGTAGTTGTCCGGAGCGGGGGCGGCCTTCAGGTCGGGTCGGAAATAGGTGGCGTATTCAAGATCGGGCGAAGAAAAATCGGTCTGGGCCAAACGGTAGTTCTGCGCATCCCCGGTCGTACCGGCCACGATATAGGCGCTCGCGCCGCCGGTCACCATGTTCCAGTACGCGTGCCACGACGGCGCGGTCGAATATTCGACCACGCCCGGCGGCTCGACGCTCAGGGGGTAATACCAGCGGGTGCGCGCGACCATCTGCGCCGCTCGGGGCTCGCCCGTGACCTGGTTGAAGCGGGCCACCGCATCCAGATTGATGCCGTGATACGTCAGGCACTCGTTCTGCCGCGCGATGTAGCAGAAGGCGCCGTCCGGGTAGAGCGCGCTGTCCAGTAGCTTCAGCGCGCCATCCGCCAGTTCGCGATACTCCGGCCGCTGGAAGATCAGTCCGGCAAAGAGCAGGGCGTTCATGTATCGCACATGCGCGTTCGGATAGGCCGTGCCCGCCGTGGCTGCGCGGAAGACGTCGCCATATTGCTTGGCGATGGCGTCGCTGTTGGTGGTAATCGCTTTTTCCCAGGCTGCCTTGTAGGTCGGCAGAATCAGGTCGGGATAAACCGTGCGCAGCAGCAGATACATCTCCGCCAGCTCGGCCGAGTCGCCGAAATCGACCAACTGCTTGCTGCCGGGCGTGAGGTACTCATAAACCGTCGCGAAGCGCCGCAGCATCGGTGCGATGATCGTCGGATCGCCCGCCAATTCGCTTTGCGGATGGCACAGCGCGCGCGTCAGGGCCAACGCTTTGACGGCGATCGTGGGGAAGTGCCAGCCGCGCTCATCTTTCACGATCGCCCCGGCGGGGCCTTTGACGAATGCGGTCTTGGCGGCGATCAGTTTGCGGGCGCGCTTGATCGCTTCGACGGCGTAAGGATTGGTCTTCGGTTCCGGGATCGCGGGGAACAGGTTGGCCGGCGTGTCATGCTTGACGCCGATTTGCTGCGTCAACGCGTGCCGCACGTCTGTCCGCACCGCATCGGCAAACCCGCGGCGGCCGACCTGTTCTTCCGCCTGGGCGTCTTCCAGTGCCCAGGCCAGAACGGCTTTCTTCAACCGCTGGTCGGCGGTGGCGGTTGGAAGTTGTTCGACCGAAGTCGACAACTCATCCGCCAACTGGTCCGCCAACACCCGCGTCGGGCTCGCGGCCGCGCAACTGATCGCCAGGGCCCACAACAATAATTGCTTCGATTTCATGATGGCTTATTCCAATTCCACGGCCGGGCTTCCTTGCCGTTCGAGCTTCACGTGCGTGCGGCCGTCCGGTTGCTTCGTGAAATGCAGATGATCCGTCTGGCCCTTTAATTCGATGGTGAGTTCGGTTTGATCGGCGTTCCACGTGGTTTTGGGCACCGGCTGGCCGTGCAGGTGGGGGAACAAAAGGATTTTGAAATCAGGAGCGACCGCCCGGCACGGAATGACCAGGCGCTTGTCCACGCCGAACGATCGGCCATCGGGCGTGAGCGTGTCTTGGCGCTCGAAGGTTTCCAAGCGGATCGCCGGCTTGGCGGGCCAATCGCCGGCCGTCGCGGGTGGCGCCATGTTCAGCACGCGCACCAGCAATTCTCGATCGCCGGCCTTCGGCTTGGGGATGCCGTCGGCGTCGTGCACCGCGGCGATGTCGCCCAGCGTCACGTCGTTCCCTTTGGCGCTCAGCAGCTCCGTATCGGCGCCGGGCATCATCAGCCATTCGTACAAATGCGAGCGATCGTCTTTTTGCAGATCGTCGACGACGACCATGTAGGGCGCCGGCCCGCGGACGAACGCGATCGTCCGGAACGCGCGCTGCACCGGATTAAAGGGCAGCCGCACCGGCCAGCTGTCTTCGTCCCACATGCGCGGGTCGGTGTCGAGAAAGCCCGCCCAATGCGCCTTCACCGATGGTCGCGGATCGCGCTCCAGCGGCGTTTGCCCGTAGTTGGCATGAAACCGCTGCGCTTCGGCGAGATAACCGGCCCAGCGGGGAAAATGGAAGCGGACGAATGATTTCGGATCCTCGGAAACAATCTGCTTCGGCCACCACCACCCGTAGGCGTCTTTGGCGTCGCAGGCGGCGGTCAATGCCCAATCGCTATCCTTCAGGCCGAGCCACTTTCCCGGGCCGGGCCAATAGCCTTGCCCGATGCCGTCGATCAGCACGCAGTTGTGGAACTTGGTTTCCACCGAGCGGAAATACTCGCGCGCCCAGGTTCGGCCGAGCGCGCTGAAGGTGAAGTTGCCGCGATCGGCATGCTCGTGGCTGGCGCCGACAGAATCGGTGCGGCATTCAAACTGCACGGCGGCCGCCGTCGGGCTCCAGGCGCTGCGCGTCATCAGCGAGCTGCGCGTCGGATCAAAATCCGTCAGCGGCGCGTGCAAGGCCGCACCGTCGGCGTAATCCACCGGCTTGCCGTTTCCGTCGGCTGGCCCGTCGCAGGCGAAGAGCAGCGGCTCAATCAGGTGGAACGGCGTGCCGAACGGATCGCCCTTTACGGAGCGGACATAGTTTTGCCAGAGGAAATCGACACGCGGATCGGTCGGGAAGAAATAACGCCAGACGCTCAGCGTCCACGGCTGCGGGCCGGTGTCGCCGCCATCGCCGTGGCTTTGATAGAAGCCTGCGCTGCCCGGCTGATAGCATTGCACGTACCAATCCGCCAGCGCGCGATAGTGACTGTGAGTCAGCACGGTTTCGCCGCGTCGTTGTGCCGCTACGGCGAAAGGATTGCCCCAAACGAGGCCGAAGTTCATGTACCCGACGGCTTCGGTGGCCGTCCCCTTGGCGGTGATGCCGTAGGTGAAGTAGTCCTGCGCGATCTGGCAGCCGAGCTTGAAGACGCGCGGGTCGTACCCGTCTTCTCCTTCGATCGCCAGCGACAGCAGCGGCTGGCTCAGGCCGATCTCGATCCAATTCCAATTGCGGAAATGGTGCGGCAACCGCGCCCCCATCCACAGTCGGCCGGCCGTCGCTTTAGCGATCAGGCTCCGCACGGTCGATCGCTGCGCGTCGTCCATGAAGTTGTACGCAAAGTCATAGGCGTAGCCGACGAGGTGATACCCGAGCAATTCGCGAAATCGCCCCGCGAACGTCGTGCCCTTCGGTGCGTCGCCGACATTCGGCATGGCCGCGATGCGGAAGACGTCGTCGTTCATCGGCGAGTCCAGGTCGCGATCCACATAAGGACGAATGAGCTTTGCCCACGTGGTCAGCGCCGCGGCGGCGGCTTTGCCTTCGGATTCGTTTTCGTTCACCAGCGCGTCCAACGCCTGCCAGGTGATGACGGTGGGCATGTAGAACTGGTAATGCGCCACCGTGCCCAGCAGATTGGGGTGGGCGTTGATGGCGGTCATCGCCGCGTCGGTGTCGCCGGCGACCAAGGCGTCGTACAGGGCGCGCGCGGGCGAGCCGGGCTTGATCGCGTCGGCGAGACGACGATGCAGCGCCGCTTCGGCGCGGCGGCCGGTGTCGGTTTCCTTCCATCGCTTGCGCAGGCCCGGCAGATCGCCCGGCGAAATCAGCACCCGCGGATGCACGCCCGGCGGCGGAACCGCTGACATTCGATCCTTCGCGAAATACGTCTCATCCGCATGCCATTCCACCGCCGGTGAGGGCGGGAAGGGGTATTTGCCATTGAGCACGTCATCGGCCGACAACTCACCCGGCAGGTGCGCCGGCTGGGTGCTTTGCGCGTTGGCGCCGGCACAAAGAATCGCTCCGAAACACAGCAACATCGAGGACTTCAACATGGTCAACAACCTTCTATTTATTCAGCCGCGAATCGGCGACGCTGACAGGCGAAAACACACAGAGCCATCGCCGCGAATGCGGTGGGCTCGGGAACGACGGCGGCGAACTGGGTCGATCCGCCGGGGACGGTGAGCGAAAGATCATTGCCGCCACCGTCGAACGCGTAGGTGCTGGAGGTGTCGAAGCTCAACCCATACAGGCCGTTCGCGCCGGCGGGCAGAATCAGCGTGCCGCGGAACAGCCCGGCGTTGTCGGCCAGCGTCGCTTGGGCATTGGCGGCGGTGAAGTAGCCGAAGGTGCTCAGCGTGTTCGCCTGTGCCGATGCCGACAGGAACATCGCGTTCGATCCTGAATCATACAGTGCCGGGTGCGCGGAAGGGTTCGTGACCGTCCCCGAAAAGGTGCCGGCCGGCGTCAGGACGAGACCGACATTGAAGCCCCCAAGCGAGGCAGCGCCCGATCCAGTCACAAAGACTTCAAACGGCACGGCTGTGGCGGTTGTGGAACTGGTGCTCACGGTCGACCCGCCCACCGGTGCGACGGCAATCGTATAAGCCGCTAGGGCGGAAGGAACTGCCTTAAATAGCACGGCGGCCAGGGCGGCCAAGGTGAATCGGTTCATTCGCAGGGTCATCGCAGTGTCTCCTCTCAAACGGGTGTGGGCAGGGTGTTGAATTGGGCGTTGCGAACGAGCAGCAGATCGTCGGCAAGAATCTGCCCGTTGGCATTGATGTCGTAAAAGATCGAGTAAGCCGT
>JBQCCH010000331.1:0-2235 GCA_051962375.1 Tepidisphaeraceae bacterium | reverse complement strand
GATCACGGTTCGACCTTGCACCAGCGTATCCAGTGCCGTTTGAATCAGCCGCTCGCTTTCGTAGTCGAGTGCGGAGGTCGGCTCGTCCAGAATCAGGATCGAGGGATCGCGCAAGATCGCCCGGGCGATCGAAAGCCGCTGCCGCTGCCCGCCGGACAGCATCACCCCGCGCTCGCCAATCAACGTGCCCATCCCGGCCGGCATGCGGGCGATGAATTCCGACGCCTGCGCCCGGTCCGCAGCGTTCCGCACCTGGGCGGCCGTCGCGTCGGCGCGCGCGAAACGCAGGTTCTCTTCCACCGTGCCGCTCAGCAGCACGTTTTCCTGCATCACCAGCGCCATGTTCTGACGCAGCCAGCGCAGATCCAGCTCGGTGATGCAAACGCCGTCGACGCGAATCTTCCCCGAAGTCGGCGCGTACAGGCCCAGGAGCAGACTGGCGAACGTGCTCTTGCCGGCGCCGCTCGGCCCCACCAGCGCGATCTTTTCCCCCGGCCGAATCGACAGGCTGAAGTCCGCCAAGGCATCGCGATCGGCTTCCGGGTACCGAAAGCCGACCGCTTCAAATTCAATCGCTCCGCGAACGGCCGCCAACCGCTTCGTGCCGTGCCAGCGCTCGGTTTGCTTTTCATCCAAAAGTTCGCGGATGCTGCGGTACGCTTCCCGCCCGAGGAAATACTGGCCGCTCAGGTTTGCGAACATCTGGATCGGCTGCATCAGCGGGCCGAGCCCCGCGACGAACGCCAATACCGTGCCCGCGCTGACCTGGCCGTAAATCGACAGTACCGCGCCGCCGGCGATGATCAGCAGCGACATTAACTGAACCGATCCCCAACTGAATGCCCCAAAGCTCTGGGCCGTCTGGATCAATTCGATCCGACTGACGGCCGCGTCGCGATTGGTTTCGTTGAGCGCGTGCTGGACCCGTTTTTCTTCCCCGTAGCTGCGCACGAGTCGCAGCGCGCCGAAGAATTCGGTCGCCGCGCCCGTCACCTTCTCCTGGGCCACCCGATTCTGCTCGTTCGTCCGGCTCAACCGCGTGAAATAGACGTACCGCATCACCGCCAACACCGGCAGCATGGGCAGGATGATGACCGCCATCTTCCAATTGACCCACAGCAGGATCGACAGCGTGAGCAGGCTGTAAATCGAATCCGGCACAAAGCTGTTCAGGATCGGCATCGCGACGCCGTCGATCTTCTGCGTATCGAACGCATATTTCGCCAGCAGTCGGCCCGTCTGCTGGCGATCCAGGTATGCAAAGCTCAAGTGCTGAACCTTGTCAAAGATCTCCGCGCGCAGCGCGAGCACCATCCGCGTCACCGCTTCCCCGAGCTTGGCCGCCCCTTTGACGCTGAGCCATTGGTGAAGCCCCAGCATCACCACCATGATCAGCGACAAGACGACGATCCCGCCGACGTCGCGCTGCGGCATGCGATGATCGAGGATGTCCTTGAAAATCAGCGGAAACGACGCGATCGCCACAATCCGCGCGACGGCGTACAGCAAGCCCGGACCGAACGATCGGCGGTGGCTCCACAGATAGCCCACGAGGCTGGGCGCGTGTGAACCGACTTCGCCCGCACGAATGGAAGCATCCTCAATATCGCTCATGAGAAGCCGGCAGCCTAACCGCCGACCGCCGGACTGACCACTGTGCGGCCGACGGCGTGCTCACGCCCGTTCGCCGATCAATGGGCGGCGGCACTGCCCGCGCCCGTGGTCTTGGCCAGCTCCGCACGCAGTTCCGCGAGCTTTTGCGGTTGCGCCGCCGACAGATCATGCGTCTCGCCCGGGTCGTCGGCGAGGTTATACAGCAGGCCGGGCTCCGCAATCCGCACGTAGGTCCACGGCCCCAGCCCGTCACGCGATCGACCCGGCGCGATGTATTTCCACGACCCCTCGCGCAATCCCAGGCCCCACCCTTGTTCCACAAGGCTCTCGCGCCCCGTCTGCGTGCGCCCCAGCAAGGCGGCCGATTCATCGCGGGTGTCGCCAGCGTCGGCGGCGGAGTATTTTTCCCCGGTCAGCGCTGCCAACGATCCCAGGAAATCCACCTGGCTCACCAGCGCCGTCGATGTCCCCGGCGCAATTTTCCCGGGCCACCAGGTGATCAGCGGAATGCGGGTGCCGCCTTCAAACACGCTGTATTTCCCCGCCCGATACGGACCGGCCGGCTTGTGGTCGCCGATTTTTTCAACCGCCCCATCCTTATACCCATCATCCAGCACCGGG
>JBQCCH010000330.1:0-4481 GCA_051962375.1 Tepidisphaeraceae bacterium | reverse complement strand
GTCGGCCGCCCGCGCCGAATCGCAAAGTGCCAGCAGCGCCACACCGGCCGCCACCGAAAGCGCCGACAGGGATCGAGTCTTGGTCATGCGTCCACCTTTCCAGCCACGCCCCCGTCACACCGATCGACGCAAGCGATTCCGCGCACGATCTGAAAAGAAAATTAAAGCAAATTACACTCGATATACCACGGCTATTTACAATCGTTAACGCGCTACGGCTAAAAAATGTCGCGCGGACACGCCGGGGGGCGGCCTTGTGGGCGGCGGGGATCGCTTCGAAATGCTCGCGGCCGCGTTAGCGCGGCGTGGCGGCCGGGGGCGGGATCAGCCGGGCGGCGACCTGGATGATCAGCGGCGGGTCGTTCGGGTGCTGGATCCGATTCATCAGCCGGTTGACCGCCCGGATGCCGATCTGCTCGGCGCCGATGTCGATGCTCGCCGGCCGCGGGTGCATGGCCGCCAGGCGGGCGTCTTCGTTGTCGCACGACACGATGTGCACATCCTGCCCCGGCTTAATGCCGTGGTCGGCCAGCAGCGGATAAACGTACGACGTCGTCAGGTCATTGCCGATGAAGAGCCCGGTCGGGAACGGCTTGGCCTTGACGAGCTTGCCGATGAGCTTGTCCAGATCGGGCGCCAGCACGACCTGGCGACCGTACGGCGCGCCGACGGAGGGGTCTTCGCCGCAGAGGTAGGCGGTTGCCGGATGACCGTCGTCGAACGCGCTGTTGAGGAACGCCTGCCCGCGCAACCGCATCAGGGGCCAGCGTGGATCGGTGGTGATGAAGGCGGTTTCTTCGCAGCCCAGCGAGCGAAGATAGGAGTAGGCCTGATGGCCGACGCCGATGTTGTCCGGCGTCACGTGATCCACGCCGCCGATCGCCATTTCCATGCCCATCGCCCAGACGAGCGGGACATGCGAGCGCATCATCTTGAACATCTGGTCATACGAAGCCATCGGCACATCGCTGGAAAGAAAGACGATGGCCCCGTCGATCTGGCGATCGAGCACGACGGAGGAGGGCTTGCTGACGTCGGGCATTTCATCAAGGATGAGCCGCACGCCCATGTCGCTGGCGCCGCGCTGGATGCCCCCCACGACCGATGCCAATACGGGCAACTCGAGCCACGAGCGGGAGTGGCCCATCGCGATGACGGCGATATTGCCGGTGCGCAGGGCGACCTGTGCCCGATTGCGACGGATGCCGCCCCGCTTCCGCAGGCGCTGCGGCTTGTAGTTCAATTCGTCGACGGCCATCCGCACTTGCTGGATCGTCTCATCCCGCACGCCGGGCAGATCATTCAGCACGCGCGAGACCGTGGCCGTCGAGACACCGGCGGCCTTGGCGACTTCGGAGATGGAAAGGACGGGTTTTCGTTCAGAATCGGCCATATCACTCCCAAATCGCGGGCTCTACCCTGCGTGCTTCTGCGACGTGCGCCCCATGCCGGACAAATTGTCTTCTATTTACATTTGCCTCGTTGTTTTTACATTCTATCGTAAGCGGCTCTCGTTTTCATCCCATTGGGCTCGCCGGCCCCGAGCTCCTGCTTTGCAAAATTGATTTCCCGGAGATGTCTCCCGTGATCCGCCAAACGCTCAATCTCGTCGACAACGGCTTTACGCTCGGTGGCAAGCCTTTCCGCCTGATGGGCGGGGCGCTGCACTACGCCCGGGTGCCGAAGCCCTATTGGCGAGACCGGTTGAACAAGCTGATCGACCTCGGCTGCAACACCGTGGAAACTTACGGCTTCTGGAACGCCCATGAGCCCTACCCGGGCCAGTATGATTTCAGCGGGATGCTGGATGTGGTCGGTTTCATGGAGCTCGCCGGCTCGATGGGCCTGAAAGTCATCTATCGGCCGGGGCCGTATTGCTGCGCGGAATGGGACATGGGCGGGCTGCCCTGGTGGCTGCTCAATGAGCCGGGCATGGCGCTGCGGTGCAGTCAGCCGGCCTACATGAAGCACGTCGAGCGCTGGTGGAATGAGCTGATCCCGCGCGTCGTCCCCTTGCAATCCACGCACGGCGGGCCGCTGATCGCGATGCAGTTTGAGAATGAGTACGGCTATTTCGGCAACGACAAAAAATACCTGGCCTCGCTGCGCGATCTGCTGCGAAAGCTGGGCATCGATGTGCTGCTGTTCACGTCGGATGGGACGTTTCAAAAACTGACGATCGAAAACGGCGGCCTCGACGGCACGCTGCGGACGGCCAATTTCGGGTCGCGGGCGGCGGAGCGATTTGCCGCCTTGCGTGAGGCGCAACCGACCGGCCCGCTCGTGTGCATGGAATACTGGGTCGGCTGGTTCGACGAATGGCGCACCGGCAAGCACGCCACGCGCCCGGCCGACGAATGCGCCCAGGAGCTCGACGCACTGCTCGCCCAGGACGGCCAGGCCGTCATCTACATGTTCCAGGGGGGCACGAACTGGGGCTTCACCGCCGGCGGCAATCTGTCGGACGATTTCAAGCCCTTCGTCACCAGCTACGATTACGACGCCCTGCTCACCGAAGCCGGCGACACCACGCCCAAATACGACGCTTGCCGCCAGGTGATCCATCAGCGGCTGGGCATTGCGGAATCGGGCGAACGGTTCGCTCCCTCGCCGAAGACGGCGTACGGCAAGGTTCGGCTCACCGAAGCCGCCCCGCTCGACCGCGCGCTGCCGGCCGTCAGTTCACCCGTCGAATCGGCCACGCCCCTGTCGATGGAAGCCCTCGGGCACGGGCGCGGCTTTGTGGTGTATCGCACGCAGCTCCGGGCGATCGTCAAAGGCCTGCCCCTGGTGATCCGCGGCATGCACGATTGGTGTCATATCCGTCTCAACGGCAAGACGCTCGCCACGTGGTATCGCAACGATCCGCAACCCAGCCTCACACTCGATTTCGATGGCGACACCGCCACGCTGGAGATCCTCGTCCACAACCTGGCGCGCTCCAATTTCGGGCACCGCATGGACGAGCGTAAGGGCATCACCGAAGGCGTCTTTGTCGGCGGGCCGCGGCACGATGAGCGGGCGCTGTTCGGCTGGACTTGCCACGCGCTGCCCCTGAATGACACCGCCCATGTCCCGTTCGCCCGGAGCGGCGCTGTGGACGGCCCGGCGTTTTATCGCGGCACGATGGAAATTGCAGACGAGCCCACCGACACCTACCTGGCGCTGCCGTCGTTCGAACTCGGCTGCGTCTTCGTCAACGGTTTCAACATCGGCCGGTATTGGAAGGTAGGCCCGCAAGGCACGCTGTTTGTGCCGGCGCCCATGCTCCGACGCGGCACGAACGAAATCGTCGTCTTCGAAGCGGTCGCCTGCGGAGAGCCGCTGCTGGAATTCGTTGATCAACCGGAACTCGACCGGCCGGCCCCGTAACCCGGGACGGAAACATCGCGTGCGAGTGACGAGGAGAATCCTGATGTTGCGTAATCCCCTCCGACTCGCGGCGCTGCTTCTGGCGATCGCGCCCTGGCAATCCTTTGCTGCGCCGGCCACTACCGCGCCTGCCGTGCCGGATGAAATTCGTGATCCGGACACCGGGGCACGGCTCATTCACGTGTCGCGCGTTCCGAACGATCGCTCGGGCGTCATCTATTTCACGCAGCATTCCACCACCAGCGACAGCCGCCGGGTGTTGTTCCACACGCAGTTTGAAGACAAGTGGCGTCACCTCTACACGTTTGACCTGTATTCGCATGATGTCGTGCCGCTGGTGACCGATCGGCTGACGGCCAACCAGGATTTTTCGCCCCGCACCAACAACGTGTATTACATCGCCGACCATGCGGTCTGGTCGGTCAACATCGATCACCCGCAGCCGCACAAGATCGCGGATTTGCCGAAAGAATGGTCGACGGGCGCGGGGGTTTCCGTGAATGCGGACGAAACGCTGGTGGCCGGTTCAACGGAGCTCGATCTGCCCGCCCCGCACGCGTCCGCCCCTTCCACCGGGCCGGCCATGGCGCCGGAAACCAAGCGGCTGAAGTCGATGAGCAGCACCTTCAATGCCCATCGAAACAACATGCTCTACACCGTTGATCTGCGGACGGGTGAGGTGAAAGTCATCCACCAGATCAACACCTGGCTCGGCCACGTGCAGTTTTCGCCGACCGATCCTTCGCTGCTGATGTATTGCCACGAAGGGCCATGGGAAAAAGTGGACCGCATCTGGACCATCCGCATCGGCGAAAAAGAGCCGCAACTGGTCTACAAACGGACCGAGCCGCGCGAAATCGCCGGCCACGAGTTCTGGTCGCCCGACGGGAAAACCATCTGGTTTCAAGACACCTTCCGCGATCGGCACGAAGGATACCTGGCCGGCAAGAACATTGAGACGGGGCAGATCGTCAAATACAAAATCCCGCCCGAAGCCAGCGCGATCCACCAGGCGATTTCGCCCGACGGAAAGTTTTTCGTCGGCGACGGCTCGGGCAAATCAAAGACCGGCCCGGACAAATATCTGACCGCCCAAATCCCCGACGGCA
>JBQCCH010000329.1:0-3776 GCA_051962375.1 Tepidisphaeraceae bacterium | reverse complement strand
GATCCACCTGCCCGCGAGCGAGCGCGAAGCCGGCGCCGCGCGTCGACGGCTGGTCTATGACGAACTGATGCTCATGCAGGTGGGCCTGGGAATCAGCCGGCGCCTGCGCGACGGCCGCATCAGCGCGCCGCGGCTGCGGTTGGACAAGACGCTGGATGAGCGCATTCGGGCGCGATTTCCGTTCTCGATGACCGAGGCACAGCTGCATGCCGCCTACGACATCGCGCGGGATCTAGCGAGCGGTCGGCCGATGAATCGGCTGCTTCAGGGGGATGTCGGCAGCGGCAAAACGGTGGTGGCCCTTCACGCGATGCTGACGGCCGTCGCGAACAAGCTGCAAGCGGCGCTGCTTGCGCCGACCGAGGTGCTGGCCGAGCAGCACTATCTGACGTTGAGCCGGATGCTGGCTGGTTCGAGCGTGCGCATCGAGCGGTACACCGGGCGCACCAAGAAGGGGGCCGGCAAGGGCGACTTGCTCCGGGCGCTGGCGAGCGGATCGGTGCATATTGCCGTGGGTACGCAGGCGCTGCTGCAAAAGGACATCGAGTTCGCAAACCTCGGCCTGGTCGTGATCGACGAGCAGCACAAGCTGGGCGTCGAGCAACGCAAGCTTCTGCGCGAAAAAAGCCATGCCCTGCACAGCCTGGTGATGACCGCCACGCCGATCCCGCGGACGCTGGCGCTGTCGTATTTCGCCGACGTTGACGTCAGCACGATCAGCACGCTGCCCCCCGGCCGGCAACCGATCCAGACGCGCTGGGTGCGCTCGAATCTCGCGGCCGATGCGTATCAGTTCGTGCGTCGACATATCGGGGCGGGCCGGCAGGCGTATGTGGTCGTGCCGCAGATCGAAGCGAGCGAAGAAGACACCGCGTCGGTTAAGAAAAAAGTCGACCAGTTGCAGCAGGGCGGCCTGGCAGGCCTGCGGTTGGCGATGCTCCACGGAAAAATGCCGGCCGACGAACGCGACGCGGTCATGAACGAGTTTCGCCAGGGCCAGATCGACGTGGTGATCGCCACCACCGTCATCGAAGTCGGCATCGACGTGCCGAACGCCAATGTCATCGTCATCGAAAGTGCCGAGCGATTCGGCCTGAGCCAACTGCACCAGCTCCGCGGCCGCGTCGGGCGCGGCGAGCATGCGAGCCATTGCCTGCTCATTTCCGACGCCAACACCGACGACGCCACCGCGCGCCTGCAGGCCATGTGCGACACCACCAGCGGCTTTGAGATTGCCGAGATGGACCTCGCCCTGCGCGGCCCCGGCCAGTTCTTTGGCACCGGTCAACACGGGCTGCCCGAACTGAAACTCACGCCCGATCTTTCCAAAGAGATGGAATTGCTCACCGTCGCGCGGGACGACGCCACGCAGTTGCTGGCGGATGACCCGGAATTGGCCCGGCCGGTGCACCGGGCATTGCGGGGGGCGGTGATCGCCAAGTTCGGCGATTCGATCGAGCTGGCGCAGGTGGGCTGAACCGCACGCTCCAACCCTGGCGCCGCCGATATCGTTCCCGCATCAATCTTTCAGAAGCTCCGCCAGCTTCGGAGCCACCCGGGGCAATTCCTTCATCACCAGGTCGGCCATCGTGCGGGCGCCTTTTTCGTTGAAGTGCGTGAGATCGCCCGCCTTGTTGGCCAGCTCCGCACTTTTCGTCGGACCGAGCCGCTGCACGAGCGCCTTGCTGGTCTCATGCAGGTCGATCACCGGCACGTTTTTTTCCTGACCCACGGCTTTCATCGCGTCGGCATACGCCTGAAGCGGATCATCCAACTGCCCCTCGGGCGTGAAGGTTCGGCGAACCATCGGCGTGACGAAGATCGGCGTGGCCCCGATCGCCCGGGCGTCATCGACGTACTGCTTCAAATATTCGCGATAATCCGTGGCCGCATTGGTCGCTTCGGGGCGCTTGGGGTTGTGCGAATCATTGTGGCCGAACTGGATCAGCACGTAATCGGGCTTTTCCGCCAGGGCTTTTTTCCAGCGGCCTTCCTTGATGAAGGTCTTGGTGCTGCGTCCCTTGGCGGCCAGGTTGATGACCTTCACCGTGCCGGGCTTGAAACGTTCCTCGATGTACATGCCCCAGCCGCGCTCGGGGACGGCTTCGGGATACACGCAAACGGTCGAGTCGCCGACGATCATGATCCGCACCGGCGCCGCCTCCGCCGCCGGGCCGGTCGCAGGGGCCGCGCCGGCCGGGGCAAGCGTCGCCAGCGTCGCGATGAAAATCGTTGCCAATCCCAGCGTGATGCGCCCGATGCCCATGTTGACCCTCTCCTTCGTCTGTCGTCGTTCCCGACGATCGCCAAACCCTTCGCCCTCACGCGTTCGAAGACGCGTTCGCATTCTGCGGCAGCAGTTGAATTTTCACGCGGCTCACCCGTTGCGGCTCGGCCGCCAAGACGGAATAGGCGGCATTGTCGTATTCAAACTCCGTGCCCGCTTGCGGAATCCGCCCCAGGTGCGTGCTGACGAATCCGCCCAGCGTGTCGTAGTCGGCGTCTTCGGGCAGTCGCGTGCCCAGCATGCGGTTCAATTCGTCCAGCGGAATGCGCGCGTCAACCTCGGCTGATTGATCGTCAATCCGCTTGAAAACCGCCGGCTCGATCGCCTCATGCTCGTCGCTGATGTCCCCGACCAGTTGCTCCAGCACGTCTTCGATGGTGATCAGCCCGGCCGTCCCGCCGTATTCGTCCAGGACGATCGCGATATGCACTTTCTGCAATCGAAAATCCTGCAGCAGGTCGCGCAGCAGCTTCGATTCAGGGACAAAGAACGGCTGCCGCATCGCCTCGCGGACGTTGAACGCGATCGCCGTCTCGCCGACGTATTTCAGCAGGTCGCGCGCGTAGAGCACGCCGATGACATGGTCGAGCGTATTTTCATACACCGGGATGCGTGAGTGGCCCGAGTCTTCGATGATGCTCCGCACGCGCTCCAGCGGGGCGTCGCACGGCAGGCTGACGATGTTCGGCCGCGCCGTCATGACCGGGCCCACCGTCGCGTCGCCGAATTCCATGACCGATTCGATCATTTCCCGCTCGGTTTCGTCGACGACGCCTTCTTTTTCCCCTTCGTCCATCACCGCCATGATCTCGGACTGCAATTCGGTGTTGGCTTTGTCGTGCGAGCTTTCGTCGATTCCGCTCGCCGCCGAGGCGACGACATTTTCCGTCAATCGCAGCAATCGGAGCAGGGGCTGGAACATCACCCGAAGCAGATTCAGCGGCCGCACGAACAGGGCGATGATCGGCTCCGCCACGTGCTGAGCCAGCGCGTGCGGAATGGCGATCGACACAAACAGCGACAACACCAGGGCAATCCCCACGCCCGCGGTGTATTCCAGCCAGCGGTTCCACTGCCGATCCCGCAGCACGTCCATCAGGATCAGCAGCACCGTCAGGTTGCAGATCAGCCGCAACGCCGCCGTCAGGAAGGCCAATTCCCCCGCGTGGCCGATCGTTCGGTCCAGCCAGGTGTTCATCCCGCGCCGTTCCAGGATGTCCGCCAGCCGCGCCCGGCTGAAGTCGCGCAGCGAATAGGTCAGCGTCGCAAACACCCCCGACAACAGCAGGGCGATGACAAAAATCGGGATGGAAACGGTGATGGGCATGGGTTAGCGATCGGCAAAGAGCGGGCCGATCCCGATGCGGTGAAGGATCTGGTCTTCGCGGCGGTGCATTCTGCGGTGATCCGACTCGGTTCTATCGTCATACCCGCTCAAGTGCAACACGCCATGCAAGGCATACAGCAGCAACTCCTGGGCGACCCCGTG
>JBQCCH010000328.1:0-2005 GCA_051962375.1 Tepidisphaeraceae bacterium | reverse complement strand
GCGATGACGGACGCCAGTCGCGCGAACAGATCGGCCGATTCATCCCGCTGCGGCCCAGCCGCGGGGACGGCACGCCGGCGGCGCCGACATTTGCTCCGAACGCAGACCCCGCCCTGCCGCCGATGGTCAGTCCGTCGAGCGATCCGGCATTCGATGTGAAGGACCCCACGCATCTCGACGCATTTCGCTACGGCGACGATCAGCCCGATGACCCCGGGCGGCCGCTTTCCGCTTCGGATAGCGTCGACGCACGGCTGAATCGCTACGCCTTCGCGAATCGCCTGTTCGACTACTTCTGCGTGACTTCGCCACACGACGACGCGGTCCCGAACTATCCGAGCCAGCCGAACTGGCAACCGGCGACGGCTTATGTTGCGGGGGATGTCGTGCAGTACGGGCAGCATCTGTTCGTCTGCAAGCAGCCGCACGTTTCCAGCGCCGACCCGGCTGCGACGCGTGGCGCGCCGGACTGGCTCATTGCGGGCGTTACTGCGGCTCCGCCCGAGGTGCCCTATCCGACGCCCCCGGTGGAGACTCGGAACTGGCTGCCGCTGGCGCGCTACCCGCTCGCCAATGGTGCGGGGCCGCCCGGATCGCGGAACAATCTTGTTCCGGCAGGGAGCGGGAACCCATCCCCGACCGATGCCTTCACCGCCGATGACGCCAATGAGATCGGCCTGCCCGTGCCGGGACGGATCAATCTGAATACAGCGCCTGAAAAAGTTCTGGCGGCATTGCCGTGGTCAGTGCGGGTGTCGGGGGCGGCAATGGGAGACCGGCTCACCTTTCACTTCGATGTCTACCCGCCCACTGTCGATTTCACGCCGGACGGGATCGATGACAATGCCCAGATCGCGCACGCCATCGTCCTGTACCGCGACGGCCGATATGCGGGCGAAGCAGGTGTGGCGGGCGGTGCGGCGGGCGGCGCGGGATTCAACGCTTTGGACATCGCGCCATCGTCGCAGACCTGGGCCGCGGCGGAGCGGCCGTTTCGGTCGTTGTTTGATTTGTATCGCGTGCCGGGCGTGCTTGAAGCGCAGCGGGCGACGCTGACGGCCCCGCCGCAGGACCCGGGCTATCAAACGCACGGCCAGTCGACGCGCTCGCCCGTGCGATTTGATTTTGAAGCGCAAACCCTGCTGATGAATCGCATCTCAAGCCTGCTCACCACGCGGTCCGACGCGTTCACCTTGTATGCACTCGTGCAGGGCTGGCGCGATGCGGGAACGGATCACGCCCGGCTGGTGGCGCAGCGCCGCACGGCCCTGCGCCTTGAGCGGCGCTTCGATGCCGATGGGCGGTGCCGCGTCGTTCCCGTGAGCATCATCGCGACACGATGATCGGGGCGCGGTGATCGGGACGCGATGGTCAGGGCGCGATGCTCGCAACGGCCGGCCGCACTCAGCGTTTCGGCCAGACGCGGTCGGCGAACGCGAGATAGTGCTGCCAATCCCACTCACTCAGGTCATGCCCGCCCCGGCGGACATGGTAGGCGAGATGACCGCGGATCAGCGGTTGATCGAGCGACGGCATCTCCTGCGGCATCAGGCGCGGCTCACCGTGCAAGGCGCTCACCTCGGAGGCGGCCGCGAGCGCGAGGAATTCGCCGTGCGGGTCGGCCCACAGATCTTCGTCGGCGCACCCGACATACCGCGGCCGCGGCGCGATCAGGGCCAGGAGCTGGTGCTGATCGATCGGCAACCGCTCGGGGTGGTCATTGAACGACTTGTAGTTTTCGCAAAACCAGTGGGGAAAGACCTTGTTGATGACGGCGATGGTTTCGCCGAACGATCGGCGCGCCGGCGCTGCGCCGCCGCAACCGGAGCAGTTGGAGATCACCATGCCGAAGCGCGGATCGCGCGCGCCCGCCAGCAAGGCGACCTTTCCGCCGCGCGAGTGCCCGATGACCGCGACGCGTGAACCGTCAATGGCGGAGATCGACTGCATGCCATCCAACACGCGACTGGCGGCCCACGCCCAAGCGGCGAGCGTTGCCCAGTGT